>DAIDIA010000212.1 GCA_027459565.1 Acidimicrobiaceae bacterium
CCGATTCCCGGCCGTCAGGCAATCGGTGTCGAGGTCCCCAATGTCGACCGCCAGCTGGTCTCGCTCGGCGACGTGCTCTTCTCCGAGGAGGCCCGCCGGGCGCAGCACCCGCTCGAGGTCGCGCTCGGCCGTGATATCGCAGGTCGGTCCGTCATGGTCAACCTTGCGGAGATGCCACACCTTCTCATCGCCGGGGCTACCGGAGCGGGAAAGTCCTCGTGCATCAATTCGATCATCACCTCGATCCTGATGCGTTCGCGTCCCGATCAGGTCCGCCTGATGCTCATCGACCCAAAGCGGGTCGAGCTTGGACAGTACAACGGCCTGCCACACCTCATCACGCCGGTCGTCGTAAATCCGAAGCGCGCGGCAAACGCCCTCCAATGGGCGGTCAAGGAGATGGAACGGCGATACGACATCCTCGCGGAGGTTGGCGTGCGCGACATCACCGGATACAACGCGGCCTTCGACCGCGGGGACTTCTCTCCTTCGCCCTACGGTGACGAGTTCGCAGGTGCTGATATCTACGAGGGTGATGACGAAGCGCTGATGACGCCGGAGAACCGACCCCCGATCAGGGTCGCGCAGGACCAGCCATCGCGGGCGCGCATGGAGTTCATCTTGATTGTGGTCGATGAGCTGAACGACCTGATGATGGTCGCGGCGCGTGATGTGGAGGATTCGATCTGTCGCATCGCGCAGATGGCGCGCGCGGTCGGCATCCATCTCGTCATTGCGACCCAGCGCCCTTCGGTCGATGTCATCACCGGCGTGATCAAGGCAAATGTTCCGTCGCGGCTTGCGTTCTCCGTCTCGTCGCTCGCGGATTCGCGCGTGATCCTCGATCAGGGGGGAGCGGAGCGACTTGTTGGTCGTGGAGACCTGCTCTTGCTCACCGCCTCGTCGAGTATCCCCCGGCGCCTCCAGGCCCCGTGGGTGTCAGAGGACGAGGTGCGTGCCGTCGTCGCGCACTGGAAGCGTCAGGGCGAGGCAGACTACATCGAGGGCGTCGTCGGGGAGGATGGCGCGGGTCTAGCCGGTGGCGTGCGCGGGGTCGATGACGACGATGATGAGTTCTATGAGCAGGCGAAAGAGCTTGTCGTGCGTTCACAGCTCGGTTCGACATCGATGCTCCAGCGCAAGCTGCGGGTGGGTTTCTCGCGCGCCGGGCGTCTGATGGATCTCCTCGAGAGGCGCGGAATCGTCGGCCCCTCGGAGGGTTCGAAGGCGCGTGCCGTGCTGATGACCCCGGAAGAACTCGACGAGACAGAGTAGCGATTCGTTCATGAGTTCTTTCGAGCGTATCCGCGAGGTCGAGGTCGCTGATGGGAATGCGGGGTCCAACACCGCGGACGTCGGCGTGTCCGCGCAGAGGGTTCGAGACGACCGGGAGTTGCTTGAGCGAAGGGCGAAGATGCGGCGCGCCCACGCGCGAAGGAGACGCCGCGCGCAGATCCGGCGCCGGCGCCTGACGGTACTTCTCCTGCTGGGCCTTCTGCTCTTTGGCATGTGGAATGTCGTCGGGGCGATCACGGCTCCGTCGGGACGTGCAACAACTCGTCATGTGGCCGTCGCGCCGTGGAGCCAGTTCACCGGACCATCCGCGCGGGTACCGGGGCGTCTTGCCTCGTTCACCTGGCCCGACAAGGGCGAGGCTGCCGTCGGCATCCAGGGCGAGGGGGTGATCGCCCACTCTCCGAGACAAAGGATCGTGCCAATCGCCTCGATGACCAAGATGATGACGGCAATCCTCATCCTCGAGGATCATCCGCTTCGCCCCGGCGAGGCCGGGCCCTCGGTCTCCCTCACCGCCGCGGACGCGCGGGCCTGGGTCACCGATTCACAAAATGGTGACTCGGTGGTACCGGTGCGGGCCGGAGAGCGATTGAGTGAATTCCAGCTCCTCGAGGCGCTGCTGATGTCTTCGGGGGACAACATCGCGGACATCCTGGCGAGATGGGACTCGAAGAGCATCGGAGCATTCGTTGCCAAGATGAATCGGCGCGCTCGCGCGCTCAGGCTTTCACACACGGTCTACGCCGACCCGAGCGGGGTGAGCGCGCGCTCCCGATCGACCCCGAGCGAACAGATCCTCGTCGCGGGCGAACTGATGCGCAGTCCGATCGCTCGCCAGATCGTCGACCAGAAGAGCATCGCATTCCCGGTCGCCGGTACGATTCCGAACTTCAATCCCGCGTTGGGGACCGACGGGATCATCGGCGTCAAATCGGGATTCACTCATGCGGCGATGGGCTGTCTCGCTGTGGCGACGATGCGAACGGTCGGTGGACGCGAGGTGATGCTGATCGCCGTTGCGACGGGCAACCTGTTCGGCCTCTACGGCGCGGCGCGCGTCGACGAGCAGTTGCTTGCGCAGGCCGAGCCGGATCTCGTGACCATCTCGCCGATCCACAGGGGTTCGGTTCTCACCGACATCGCACTTCCGGGTTCCACGACGCCGACGCCATTGCGTCTCGCGAGAAGGCCACCGACCTTTGTCGTGTGGCGAGGCGCCCGTCTTCGTTCGAAGGTCCTCGTCGATCCGCATGCAACCGCGAGCAGCCCGGGGATCGTCGCTCGCCTCGTGTATTCGACACCGACTGGTACCCTCGGAGGCGTGCCACTGGCCATCGCGCTGCCATCGAACGTCCCCTCCGGCACGCAGGCGTCATGAGGGCACGCGTCCCGGCATCGACCTCGAACATCGGGCCGGGATTCGACGTCCTCGGGCTCGCGCTCGGCCTCTATGTCGAGGTCAGCGTCGAGGACGCGGAACGCCTGACACTCACGACCGAGGGCGAAGGATCGGAGCTTGCGCGAGATGCCTCGCATCTCGCGGTCCAGGTCGCGTCCGCGATCAAAGGACATGACCGCCTTGCCATCCACGTCAATTCCGAGATTCCCCTGGGTCGCGGACTCGGGTCGTCCGCTGCGCTCGTCGCCGCGACCGCCGCGGCCGCGGGCGCCGACGACCCGCTTGGCATTGCTGCCCGGAGCGACGGACATGCGGAGAATGCCGCTGCCTCGGTACTCGGTGGTCTCGTCGCCGCGACCTTCGTTGACGGGAGACCCGTCGCGCGCCGTCTCCCGCTTGACGAAGAGCTTGCATTTGTGGTGATCGTTCCCGATCGCGAGCTCGCCACCAAGGAGGCTCGGTCACTTCTCCCCGAATCCGTGCCATTCGCGGATGCCGTCTCGAACCTCGGCCGCATGGGTCTTTTGATCGCGGGACTTGGCGATCGACTCGCGCTGGTGCCCGGTGCCGGCACCGACCGACTCCATCAAGATGCCCGCACCGCGCTCTTTCCCGAGGCGCCGAGGCTCCTTGAGCGACTCCGCAGGGCGGGTGCCGTCGTCTCGTGCTGGTCCGGAGCGGGACCGAGCCTGCTCGGCATCTGCACCTCGGAGGAGGCGGCGGGCCGGGTTGTCGAGGCGGCGCACGACGCGCTCTTGGAGGTAGCGCTTCCGGGTCGCGTGCTCCTCCTGCGTCCCGATGTCGACGGGCTCATCTTGCGTCAGAGCTGAACGCGCGCGATCAAAGCCGTACTTCGCCGATCAAGGGTTGATTACGTTATTCGGGCGTGATCGATCACGTTATTGCTTGTTTGCCCAGCTCGGAGGCTATAAATCGCGACAGAGGTTTTGTCGAAAAACGTACACTCGCTTCTCGACCGGCACCGTGATCTTCTCCCTGACTAGCGCAGATGCGGTTGGGATTTTGACGCCATCGTTTGGCGACCCCCTATGTTTGTGCAAGGCGGTTTGGCACTTTGGGCGTAAAGTGCGTAGAGATGTTGGCGAGCAAGTTGCCTTATAGCTAATTATCTCGCTAATATGTCTACATGGCTCCCCTCGATGATAGAGTTCTCGTCGAATTAAACCGTGCGGCCATAACAGCCGCACGACCTGGCATCACCGTGCCTTCACTTGACTTAGCGTTGGCAGACGAGTTCACAGGAAGTCGAGAGCGGACTCGTCAGGCACTACGACGTCTAGAACTCTCTGGTCGTCTCATCTCCGTGCGGAGGGATCTCGCTGTCATCCCCGACGCGACTGGACGCATCACCATTGACCTTCCCGACTTGATCCAAGTCGTCGCCCCACAGCCCTATCTCATTACTGGAGGCAAGGCGCTCCAACATCACGACCTCACCGACCAGCATTTTTTCTCCACCAAAGTCCTAGTCCCGAGACATATAACAGGCTTCCAGTACCGTGGTGAACAAGTGGAGTTTTCAGTCGCGCGCCGAGACCGTATCTGGGGATGGCAGAACGGCGAGGGGCCTGAGTTGCGAACGCCCGAACCTCAGTTCGCGACACCGGAGCGAGCGATAGTCGATGTGCTGAGTCATTCGAGGTACGGGGTTTCCTTCTCGCAAGCCGTGACGGCCTTGAAAACGGCGGCTGAGCGAGATACTCAGTTCTTGACAAGTTTGCTTGCATGTGTCCGTCAATTTGGTGAGGCAGCGACAGCGCGCCGCGTGGGATTACTCGTCGATCGCTTATTCGGTTCCGAAAGTGCTAAACCGTTTCGGGAACTGATTGGCACCTGGCGATCACCTGTTTTGCTTCGCACTACGGGCACGAACGACGGTCCCGTCGACGCCACTTGGCACGTTGTCATTAATGCCAACGTGGTTCCCGAGGAAGTCACAGTCTGATGGCTTCGCTTGGGCCCAAGCGGCAGTGGGGTACGGACTTCCAGCTCGATGATCTCTTGAAGGAGATGCCGGGAAACCCCGAGTTCGCCACACGTGACTTCGGACTATTGACTCTGGCAGGTCAGCTTTCGACGCGATTTCCTCGTCAGCTCGTCCTTAAAGGCGGGTTCGTACTCCGTCACGTGCACAAAATCCTCCGTTTCAGCAAAGACGTCGACTCAACCCGCACCGAGCCAGCGAAGCAACCGCTGGACGCCGTAGTAGTAGAGGCGGCCATTCGAGAAGCGAGCGTGAAAAACGTCGTGCAGTTCGAACCGACCACAGTCTCCAAAGATGGGAAGTACCGGCTTAACGTTGGCAATGTGCGAGTGACCGGCCCGCTGCTAGCGAGCGTGTTTATCGAAGTTGAGGTCAGTTACCGAGAAGCTGTTATCGACTCACCGGACTTGGCAATGATAGGGGAACCGTTCTATGAGCCATTCGAAATCTTGGCCATGTCGGTGCCGGAGATGTCTGCGGAGAAGCTGCGAACCCTCGCTCAACGTACTCGTCCCACCGACCTCGCGGATCTTTCGATGATGCTTTTGAACACTGATGTTCGTGACGCCGACATTTTCCGACTCGCAGTGTTCAAGTTTGAGCTCGTAGCCGAAGGCGCTGGGAACCGTGTCGAGCGCATTAAGCGGAACCTGGAGCAAATTGGGAACGATTACGACGACGTCATTCCCTCGGTCTGTCCCGACGCTCCGTCCTATCGAGCAGCTATGGACATTGTCTGGCCGCGGATTGAGCCGCTGATCCCGTCCTGAGGCCACCTGGCAGCTGGTGAGAAATTGAAAAATCCCAGCTAGTCGAACATGATGCCGACACCGGCAGCGCGATTCTTGGGATTTTCGGGCTTCGCGGTTGGGAGACTCCCGGGATAGCTTCAAACGGGATTTAGGGGTATCTACCTGCGAAAACAGGCAATAACGTGATCAACCCGATCAACGCGCCGATCAAGAGTCCGAGTTCATCGCCTTCGTCTCGAGCTCGTCGAGGGCCTGGACGAGGGTGTTCCACGAAAGGGTCGCGCACTTGATGCGCACTGGAAACTTGACGACGCCCTGCAGTGCGGCGAGCTCTCCGAAGGAGTCGGGATCCACGAGTGCGGCGGGTTCGTCCCTCGCGCCGTCGGGTTCGAGTTGCGCCTCGTGGATTGTCATCATCGACTTGAACGACCGGATGAGCCCTCGAACCTCGGCGATGTCCTTCCCCTTGATTGCGGCGGTCATCATCGAAGCACTCGACTGGCTAATCGAGCAGCCCTGCCCGCTGATCTTGACGTCTCGGACCGACCCGTTCTCGACATCGAGATAGAGGACGATCTCGTCGCCACACAGGGGGTTGAAGCCTTCGACGCGCACCGCGGGGGGAGTTGGGAGTTCGCCGCGGTTGCGCGGTGAACGGTAGTGATCGAGGATGATCTCTCGATAGAGGTCTTCAAGTCCCGCCATTGCGTATCTTCCTTTATTCGTCTCAGGTGGTGAAGGTTCCAACGGTATTGCGCTGGGTTCAGGAGAACATCTTTCGCACGCCTTCAAGGCCAGCGACCAGCGCATCGATATCGTGTTCGTCGTTGTAGAGATAGAGCGAGGCTCGGGTCGTTGCGTTCACCCCGAGTCGGCGCATCAGCGGTTTGGCGCAGTGGTGCCCGGCGCGCACGCAGACCGCGTGCTCATCAAGGACCTGGGCGACGTCGTGAGGATGGATGTCTCCGAAGCGGAACGAGATGACTCCGCCACGTCGCTCCGCATCTGCGCCGGGTCCGAAGATCTCGATCTCGTCAAAACGCTCCTGCAGCGATCGGATCGCGTAGTTCGTGAGTGACTGTTCGTGGGCCGCGATGTTGTCGATACCGATGCTCTCGAGATAGGTGATCGCGGCGCCGAGCCCGACGGCCTCTGCGATCGGCGGCGTGCCTGCTTCGAATTTCCAGGGAATGTCCGTGGTGGAGAAACCGTCGAGACGTACGTCGCTGATCATCTCCCCTCCGCCGAGGAACGGTGGCATCTCCTCGAGGATCTCGGCGCGGGCCCAGAGGACTCCGATGCCGGTGGGACCCATCAGCTTGTGCCCGGTGTAACCGAGGAGATCGACGTCGAGTGCCTGTACGTCGACCCTGCGATGGGGAACGAGCTGGGCGCCATCGGCCATGACGAGTGCACCGGCGCGATGCGCGGCACGCGTGATCGGCTCGAGGTCCGTGATGGTGCCTAGGACATTCGAGGCAGCGGTCACCGAGACGAGCTTCGCTCCATCGACGACGGCCTCGATATCGCTGAGGTCGAGGCGGTAGTCGTCGTCCATGGCGATGTAGCGGATGGTGATCTTGCGTTCCTCTTGGAGCATGAGCCAGGGAACGAGGTTCGCGTGGTGCTCTGTCTCGGTGAGGACGATCACGTCTCCGTCGTGGAGGTTCTTGCGACCCCAGGAGTACGCGACGAGGTTGTATGCCTCGGTGACGTTCTTTGTGAAGATGATCTCGCGCGCGGGATCCGGGGCATTGATGAGCCGACCCGCGAGAAGCCTTGCCTCTTCGTAGCGCCGTGTCGCCTCCTCGGCGATCGCATAGACACCACGGTGCACGTTTGCATGCGTCGTCTGGTAGTAGTCATCCATCGCGTTCAGTACCGAACGCGGCCTCTGTGACGACGCCGCCGAATCCAAAAAGACGATCTTGCGACCGGCCTGGACCCTGTCAAGCAGCGGGAAGTCGCTCTTGATGGTCTCGACATCAAAGGCCGGGCTCGCTACTGTCGCCATGACTCATACCCCTCGCTCTCGAGCCGGCTCGCGAGTTCGTCTCCGCCGCTTGCAACGATCTTGCCGTCGACGAGGACATGCACGAA
>DAIDIA010000213.1 GCA_027459565.1 Acidimicrobiaceae bacterium
GAGGCGCTGCGCGTAGGCATCCGATCCGATTCTTGTGACTCGCGCATATCCCGTTCCCGCGATGATGATGCTGCCCGAGAGGATCTCTGCGTCTCGGTCCTTGTCGATCGGCAGAGCCTCGCCGGTGAGCAGGGACTCATCGACCTGAAGGCCCGTTCCCTCGACGAGCAGGGCGTCAGCGACCACCTGGTCGCCAGGTCGCAAGAGAAGGAGATCGTCGATGACAACCTCCCCAGAGGGCAGGTCGAGCGGCGCTCCGTCTCTCATGACATGAGCCACGGGTGCGCTGATGAGCGCCAACCGGTCGAGAGCTCGCTTCGAACGCAGCTCCTGGATCGTCCCGATCGCGACGTTCACCGCCAAGACGACGCCGAAGAGACCGTCCTGGACCGGTCCGACGAAGGCAATGATGACCAGCAGCGCGCCGAGAATGGCATTGAACCGGGTGAACAGATTCGCGCGGAGGATCTGCGCGAGTGTTCGGCTCGGGCGCAGGGTCTCCACATTGGTTTCTTTGCGTGCAACCCGCTCGCGAACGTCGTCACCGGACAGCCCCTGCGGCTGGGATTCTCGGTCCGTCATGATGCTTCGATTTCGTCTCTCGTCACGTCTCGAAAGCGACAGAGCGAAGCGAACGGACGAAACCGCAGCCGCTGGTCTCGTGCCCAACGATCTCGTGCCCAACGATCTCGTGTTCGGCGGTCCCGAGCCCGACATTCGAGCGACCCGTCGCGATGCGCGAGTGTTCGATGTTGCGCCGGGTGGGGTGACCGTGGCACGCGCATGTATCAAGCGTAGGGGAGAACGTCGCGCAACCTAGACCTCGACACCGTTACCCAAAGGTCTGATCCGGCGGGCACGGACCACCCTCGATCCTCGCGATTGCCGGCGCCCTCCATCGCAACCGAACGCAATGGAGCTGCAGCACTCGCGCGCAGGGTGTGGTTGCGATGGTTTTGGGACCACGACTTCAGCTTGCGAGAGTCTGGCCTCTCCCGCGCTCGCGCCTCGCGAACGTTGCGCGTATCGTCCGCGCGCCTGGCCAGTGACGTCGCCACAGGTGCGTGGCTCCGGCCCGGCGCCGCAGATGTATCCTCGCGCCTTTGAGAGAGCAAGGTGACCGGTATCAGGCGATGCCGCGCGCCGCGGAGGGCGTGTCTCGCGCACCCGCGTGACATGGTGCAATGCGGTCAATCTCGCGACACAGCTCGGGGTCGAGTTTGATCGACGCGCTTCGCGCATTCGCACGCACCTGGTCCGGCCAGGTGGCACCGGTGATGATCGAGGACACTCCCGGAACGTGGACCAGTCGGGCGAGCGCAATATCGAGCAGCGACAATCCGTGTTGTCTGCCGAGCTCGGTGAGTCGCTCGACGATGTCGAAATTCTCGTCGCTGAATACGGCATCTTTTCGCGCATCGGATGCGTTCGCGAGGCGCGTACCCGCTCGGGGAGCCTCGTTGCGGTGGAACTGTCCGCTGAGAAGTCCGTGATAGAGAGGGAAGTACGCGTGGAAGGCGACGTTGTTCGCCGCGCAGTAGGGAATGACGTCGAGCTCCTGTTTGCGGTTCAACAGGTTGTAGTCATTCTGGACGCTGACAAAGCGCGCGGTGTGCGAGCTGGCAAGCGATCGCGCCGCCTCGAGATCGGCGACCGAGAAATTCGAACATCCGATCTCGCGCACGAGTCCCTCGTCGACAAGCGCTCCGAGCGCTCCGAGCGTCTCCTCGAGCGGTGCGTCGGGGTATGGGTGGTGGATCTGGTAGAGGTCGATCACCTCCATCTGCAGTCTCTTGAGGCTCGCGAGGCAGTGGTCGCGTGCGGACTCGGGCGGGCCATCGTATTTGGTGGCGACGATCGCCTCGTCGCGATGTCCGAGTAGTGCGAAACCGAGGCACTCCTCGCTGGAGCCCTCGCCATAGGAGTCGGAGGTGTCGAACAGGTTGATTCCGCATTCGAGTGCGCTCAGAACGACCTCACGGGTCTGGTCGCGCCCGAAACGTTGGCCGAAGTTGTTGCCTCCGATTCCGATCACCGATGCGAGGAGTCCGCTGAGTGCGCGTCGTTCCATTGATCCCCCAGTGTCCGTACTGGTCGAGATGCCACCGTGGGCCATCGTGCTACCTGCTTCGCCGTCGTCTGACGATGTCAATGACGTCGTCGGGGAAGAGGCGCCCAATCGGTCCGGATGCGTACACGCAGAGCTCGATCGTCCCATCCGGACGCAGGAGGAAGTTCGACGATTCCAGTGATCGGTGGGTGTCATTGGTGTAGCTCCTGAGGAGCGCGCTGGCGTCTTCGACATCGACGCCATAGCCGACGGGAAATTCGATTCCGTTCCGGGCAACGGTCTCGTGTGCATGTGCAGCGTCGTCGGTCGAGAACGCGACGACGCCGATCCCCTCGCGAACGAGCTGCGCTAAAGCCTGTTGGAAGAGCGAGAGCTGGGCGTTGCAGCGCGTGCACCACGAGCCGCGGTACGCGAGCACCACACCGTAGGTGCCCTCGAGCACATCGGGCAGGACAAGGAGTTCGCCTCCGACGCCTTGCATCTCGATCGTCGGAAAGCGCGACCCGTTCGCCAGACCTGCCATTTCGTCCCCCCGGTGCCGTATTGATGTCGCCTTCAGTTTGCTTGGCCCCTGGCGCATCGACTCCCTCGCATCATGGTCGAAGGGGAACCGATTTTCCAGCCCCATTGACCTCGGCCGAATCACCACCGGCGGGGGTGACCAGCGCCACGCAGGGCGCCGTCTGACTGTCGGGCCACCGGCGGAAGTCGGTCGTATGTCTAATCTGGGCACACCGGAGAATTCGTGGAGGGCACCATGGCGAACGACAGAGCAGAGGACCCGGGAACCCAGGGGCTCAGGCACACGCGCAAAGACCAACTCACCGAGGAGACCTCGCAGACTCCAGGAATGCGACGGTTCGCGGCGATCTCTGGCGCGCGTTCGTCATCGTCACAGATCTGGATGGGGGAGAGCCACGTGGCCGGCGGGTTGGTCTCGGGGAATCACCACCATGGGGCCTCGGAGACCGGCATCTACGTCGTAGCGGGCAATCCGGTGTTCGTGTTCCGGATTGATGGCGAGGAGCGTCGGATCGAGACCCGGCCCGGGGATTACGTCTACGTTCCTCCGTTCGTTGCGCACCGCGAGGAGAACCCAGATACAGATGAGGCGGTCGTCGTGCTCGCGCGGTCGACCCAGGAGGCGATCGTCGTCAACCTCGACCGACTCTGATGCGCAATTGCACATTGTCGACGATGGGTCATCGGGGTCGCATCGAGGTTTGACTTCGATGTCTTTTGCCGATAGAGATGGGGAATACTTTCGGGGGGAACGATGAGCAACGCGGGATCGGCATCGGGCGCGCACGGTGATGGCGAGGTTGAGCCACTGAGATACGGATCCGACCTCGCGACCGATGTCATCCGGCGCCTTGGAGTCCGCTACATGACGATCAATCCCGGAGCGTCATTTCGCGGCCTGCACGACTCGATCGTGAACTTCCGTGCCGGCGACTCCGCGGAGGGCGACCCGGAGCTCATCGAATGCGTACATGAGGAGATCGCGGTTGCGGCCGCCCATGGGTACGCGAAGGCGAGCGGAAAGATCATGGCCGTTGGCATCCACAACGTGGTCGGCCTCCAGCACGCCAGCATGGCGATCTTCAACGCGTGGACCGACCGCGTGCCGATGCTCATGATCGGCGGCGGGGGACCCATGGACGCCGAACTCCGTCGCCCGACGGACTGGACCCATACGGCGCTCGTGCAGGGAAACCTCGTCCGGGACTTCGTGAAGTGGGATGATCAGCCCTCGAGTCCGATCGGCATGGTCGAGTCCATCGTCCGCGGCTACCACCTGAGCGCGTCGAAGCCCCAGGGACCGGTCTACGTCTGCCTCGACAGCGGGCTCCAGGAGCGAGAGCTCCCCGAGAGCGTCGCGAGGCAGACCTTCGACCTCGCGGGCGGTGCTCCGGCGACCGCGCCGGCTCCCGATCGCGTCGCACTCGCGATGGTCGCGGACCTGATCAGAGGTGCCGAGTTCCCGGTGCTGATGATGGGATCCGGAGGCGACGAGCCCGAGGCATTCCGGGCGCTTCACGAACTCGCGAACCGCTGGGCGATCGCGGTCGTCGATGTCGGGAACCGGCTGAACATCGCCACCAGCGATCCGATGAACCTCTCAGGCGAGACGAAGCAGGCACTCCGGCGTGCCGATGTCATCGTTGCGGTCGATGTGCGCGACATCGTGGGGTCGGTCTCGGAGAACGACCGCACGAACCGGACCACTGTCTCCTTCTTGTCTCGCGACGCGCGGGTCCTCTCAATCGGATTGAGCGACTTCGTCGCGCGCGGCTTCAGCACCGACTATCAGGGCCTGTATCCCTGCGAGATGACGATCGCCGGTGATCCGTCGACGGCGCTTATTGCCCTTGATGAGCTTCTCGGAACGGCGCCCGACCGACTCACAGGGCGCCGCGCGGAGATCGCCTCCTGGCATGAGCGGCTGCGACTTTCGACAAGGGAGATCGTGGAGGCGGAGTGGACACAGACTCCGATCGCCTGGTCCGCGTTGATCGAGGCGCTGCGCATCGTGCTGGCAGACGAGAACTTCATGATCGCCAACGGCGATGGCAACCGATCCTGGATACGCCGGATCCTCGATCTCAAAGAGCCCCGCCAGTCGATCGGCGGGAGCTCGGGTGGTGGACTCGGATATGGCATCGGGGCGACAATCGGAGCCTGTCTCGCGCATCGCGGCACGGACAAGATCGTTGTTGACGTGCAGTCCGACGGTGACTTCATGATGGCCTCGGGTGCGCTCTGGACATTTGCGCGCTATCGACTGCCCGCGTTGATCCTGATGGTCAACAACGCCTCGTTCTACAACAGCGAGGATCACGCGGTCCAACTTGCAAAGGCAAGGAACCGTGACGAAAAGCGCGCGGGTATCGGAACCCAGATCACCGATCCCGACATCGACTTCGCCCAGATGGCCGAGAGTATGGGCGTGACGGGAATCGGACCGGTCAGCACCAGTTCGGAGCTTGTGGAGGCGTTGCAGAGGGCCCTTGCGATCGTCAAGGGAGGTCGCCCCGTGCTCGTCGACGCAAGGACGCAGGCTCGCTAGGTTCCTCTGGCGACCTGATGATCCCGAGTTCGGGCAGGGATTCACAGAAACGAGGTGCACCGATGACATTTATCGATTCCGACACCCACGTCGATGAATGTGATGAGACGTGGTCATACATCCCGGCCAGCCAGCGTGATCTGGCACCTCGGACGATCGAGTTCGCCGAGGAGGAGATCCCGAGTTTCCTCCCCGCGGGTTACCACCGGTTCTGGTGCATCGACGGACGACTCGCTCCGCGTCGCCATCGCTCCGATGAGCGCACCGGCACGACGCTCGAGACCCGTGAACTCAAAGACGTCAGTGCGCGCATCCGCGACATGGACGCTCTCGGTGTCGCCGTCCAGGTTGTCTATCCGACCTTATTCCTCCACGAGCCCTCGCTCCGGCCCGACGTCACGGCCATGTTGCACCGGAGCTACAACCGCTGGATCGCCGAGCGGTGCGCGGATTCTGGCGGGCGTCTGCGATGGGTCGCGATGGTGCCTTACATCGATGCGCAGACGGCACTCGAGGAGATCGCGTTCGCGAGCGAGAACGGTGCGGTGGGGATCTTCAAGCTGGGGATCGAGGCGAACGGTCGCGGGGCAGGCGATCCGTTCTTCTTTGGCGCGTACCGGGCCGCAGCCGAACGTGATCTTGCACTGTGTCTCCATCAGGGCACGGCGTGGGCTCCGGTGAACAAGTTCCTCTCGCCCTTCACCCAGGGCAACAGTGGAGAGACGCCGGTCTACGAGGCCTTCGCACAGCTGCTCCGAGCGAGACGAGAGGGCCGCCTCCCTGTCGGGCTGCGGGTCGGCTTCATCGAGGCAGGATCGGCGTGGGTGCCACACCTCCTTGGAGCAAACGGAGCCGGTGGCCCAGACGCGCAGGCGCTCGCCGAGCTCGACTTCTACGTGACCTGTGACGTCGCCGAGGACATCGCGTCGGTGCTGCGTTCGGTCGGCGAGGATCATCACCTGATCGTCGGCACGGACTACACCCACGGTGACCGCTACTCGGTGATGAATGCCCACGCGGCGGTACTCGGGCGAGCGGATCTCGAGGGGGACACGGCCTCGCGGATCGTCAGCGATAACGCACACGCGCTCTACCGGCTCTGACGCGACCCGCCCGAGGCGTTCGACGAGCTCCCCGGGGTCGCTGGCGAGTCGTCGGTTCTGTGGCGCGTGGACCCTGGTCCGATCAGGGAGCGACAATGGAGGCATCACCGAGCGCGCCACGGAGGGTTCTTGAATACGATGACCGAACCCTCCCATGAGTCTGGCCGGTGGCTCTCGGACGCGCCGATGTCCGACGAACTCCGTGTGATTGTCATGAGTGGGTTCTCGCTCCTGCTCGCGGGCGCGAACGTGATCATGCAGCTCTCGAGGCTCCCGATCGGACGGGGCGTCGTCGAGAGTCGCGTCGAGAGCGGCGCATTGACGCGACATCCGCTCAAGCGGACGCGCACGACGCTTGCCTACATCATGATCGCGCTCTTTGGATCCGATCACGAGCGCGAGGTTCTGCGTGGAGAGGTCAATCGTCAACACCGGGAGGTGTTCTCCACTGACTCAGGTCGCGTCGCCTACCGCGCCACCGACCCCGGTCTCCAGCTCTGGGTCGGCGCCTGCATGTACCGGGGGTTCGAGGAGGCAACGCGGCTTTTCTATGGCGAGCAGAGCGAGGACCTCCTCGATGAGATGTACCGTCACAGCGCGCGGTTCGTCACGACGCTCCAGGTTCCCTCGCGTGACTGGCCGGTCGACCGCGCCGCCTTCGCCCGCTACTGGGACGAGGAGCTCGCGAGGATCGAGACCGACGAGGAGACCCGTGCATACCTCATCGCACTCGCCGGGCTCGGGTTCCTTCCGCGCCCCGTGGTATTCGTGCTCGGACCGCTTCATCGCCTCTTGACGACTGGGTTCCTCGATCCCGTGTTCCGGGACGAGCTCGGCCTTCCCTGGTCCACCACGCGCGAGCACGCCTTCACGGCACTGGTGCGACTCCTTGTCAAGATCAACGGTGTGTTGCCCCGGATGATCCGAGAGTTCCCGTGGAACCTCGTGCTGTGGGAGACGCGCCGACGCATCCAACGCGGTCGTCCGATCGTCTAGAAGCCACCACGCTCGGATCGTCGTCTCCCTGATTCGATCGTTTCCTATGCTTCGTCCATGACCGGATCGCCCGAGCGTCTCGTGGCGAAGGGACAGCTCTCCCTGTGGGTCCTGCTCGCGCTCTGCATCGGTCTTCATCCCGGTCTCGTGCTCAAACGCAACGAGAGCGGTCTGAGCAACTACGGCGTCCACCTCAAGACCGTCGTGCCCTATTCGCTCGCCCTCGGGCTCGGTGCGGTGTACTCGTTACGCGCAGCGCGCCAGGTGCGTGCGCGCGACCGCAACGCGCTCTCGACGCGCAAAATCCTCTACTCGTACGCATTCCTGCTCGGGCTCAGTCTCGTCAGCACCTATGTCTACAAGCTCGACAACGTATTCAACGATCTCCATGTCGGGGCCAATATCGCGACCGCCTGCTTCGAGACCGTGACGGGAATATGGATGGCCCTCGTCGCCCGCTCGCACCGCGAGATGCCCGCGCTTCTCGCGTTCGAATTGACCGGGTTCATCCTCGGCGCGCTCACCGTCGCCGGTACGTTGCATCTCGTCCTCGTTGCGGAGGTGCTGATCGGCGTCGGGTTCGGACTCCTGCTCTACCGATCCACCGTGTATGGGTCGGTCGCGCCGCGATCCATCCAGCCAGACGTTCCCTGAACCTTCCGACCGATACGTAACCGC
The DNA here is from genome assembly GCA_027459565.1 of Acidimicrobiaceae bacterium. Taxonomy (GTDB): domain Bacteria; phylum Actinomycetota; class Acidimicrobiia; order Acidimicrobiales; family Bog-793; genus CAIVND01. The sequence goes on from DAIDIA010000213.1 coordinate 7,919, forward strand.
GAGGGCCCCAGGCCCCTTCGCGATCTCAAGCCTGTCCGACGCGGTCTCACGGAGACCGGAATCTGCCTACTGGTGCGCGGCGAGTGCCCTCGCCAGGGGATCGCCGAGCAGAAACGTGGCGGTACCCGAGGCGATCTGTGTGCGTTCGTGTTCGGCGTAGGGGAGCTGCTCGATCATCGTGACCAGCTCGCGCATCGTCTTGCCGGAGTGTGACTCGAGCGGATAGTCGGTGCCAAAGGCCATGTGGTCCGCGCCGGCGATGCTGGTCGCGAACTCGATCACCGGACTCCAGGCGCCGGTCCCTGCGGTGTCGAAATAGAGCTTCGACCAGAACTGTTCGAAGATCGTGTCAAGTCCCTCCGCCTGCTGTTCCGAACGCGTGCGCGGCAAGAGGCGATGGAGTGGAACTCCAGGACGTTCGAAGAACATCGCAAGGCGCCCCTTGAGTCCGACGATCGTGCCTCCGCAGTGGGGAAGAACGAACCGGAGTCCCGGATGACGAGGCAGTACGCCGTTGAAGATCCGCACCCCGGCGACGGTGGTGTCGAAGGGGCGATAGCACGAGCGCTCGAGCGCATAGTCGAGCGATGCACCATTTGGCAGCTGCGCGGGATGCAAGATGATCGGAATGTCGAGGTTCTCGATCACCGACCAGAGCGGCTCGAGCGAGGGATCGTCGAGCTGGCGCTCGGGAGAGGAACAGGGCAGGGCCACCGCCCCGAAACCGTACTCACCGATGCAGTTCTCGAGCTCGGTCGCGCAGCTCTCGTCGTCGATGCAGACGTGCGCGGTCGGAATGAATCGCGTCGGCCACTGCGCAGCAACGGCGGCCATCCCCTCGTTGACGTCACGGCAGACGTCGCGTCCGAGAACACTCAGCCCGGACTGGGAGAGGACCGCGACGTCGACCTCACCCTCGTCCATCGCCGCGAGGTGGGCCTCGCCGTCCGCGAGGTCGGGATTGAGCGCGATGGAGATCTTCTCGGTGATGAGACGCTCCTTGCCCCCCGAGACGACGCGAAGTTGATCGAGCACGTTGCGCGGCATGAAGTGGTGATGGAGATCGACGACGTGCATGATTCCTCGCTTTTGAGCTGTCGGGGGAGCCAATGAGACGGTGCGGGCGAACAGTAGCGATTCGGGCGCTGCAGTTCAAGCGGGCGGGTTATTGGATTGCGGATGGAGGCGGTTGCGACACTCCGGTCGGGTGCATCATTGCCACATGTTCCACGCGGTCACAGTGGGGTCGCGCGCGATGTCGCCGGTCATTCCTCGAAAGCCAGTGCTCGGGTGAGGTGGCGGGCTCGTTTAACGGGGGAGGAGCTGGATGTTGTGCCCGTCGGGGTCCTTGATGTAGATGCAACTTGGGTCACCGAGTCTTGAGAGGATCGGGATGTTTTGTTCCGCGAGGATGGCGCGCACCTCGGTCTCGCTGACACCTTGGAGCGTGAGGGCGAAGTGATTGACCTCCTCGCCACCATGCGCGGCTCCGCGATCTCTCTGGAAGAGTCCAATCTGGTTGTCGCCACAGCGGAGGAAGCACCGGATGTCCACGTCGAACTCCTCCTCGGGCGGAGTGACGGCGCTGCGTTCGAGGTGTTCGTGGGCGACCACAAACCCCAGCAGGTCCATGTAGAACGACTTCGCGCGCGCGATGTCCTCGACGTAGAGCACGAGATGGTCGAGCGTGGTTGCGACTATCCGCGGTGAGGATGTCATCGGGCATCACCTTCCATGGACGGAACCGCCAGGCGTGGTCGTGGTGATGCACGCGCGGATCCTCCCTGTTGCGAGAGGATAAGCGTGGCGACCGGTGACGTGCAATCACCAATGTCAAAAGGACGATCTGGCGGTCGCGAGGATCATTCTCGCGATGGCGAACGAGTGGTCCATCGGCACCGATTGGGCAGGTTCGCCTCGCGCCCCGTCAGATCGTCGGTGTCGCGAGATGGAGATGGGGATCGAGGACGACCTTGCCGGTGATCGCGTTGCGTTCCACGAGATCGTGTGCAAGGCGCGCCTGTGCCAGAGGCATGATCGCTCCGATCAGCGGACTGAAGGGTCGGATCTGGTGCTGAGTGAGGACCCAGTCGATATCGTCGTCGGTTCGGCCGTTCGATCCGTGGATCGAGATCCGGTACTGATAGAGCCTTCGCACATCGAGGGGGACGGTTCCGCCTCCGTGGGCGCCCGCCGTCACGACGCGGCCCTCGCGTGCGACACAGGCGAACGCCGCTGACCAGAGCGAGGGTTCGCCGATGTTCTCGACGAGTACGTCGACACCCCTGCCATCGGTGAGCTCCATCACCCGGCGCGCGAGATCCTCGCTGCGGTAGTTGATGCCAGCACCCGCGCCGAGCGCGATCGCTGCCGCGACCCGTTCGTCGGCGCCGGCTCCCGCGATGACCGTCGCACCGAGACGAAGCGCAACCTCGATCGCTCCAGACCCGAGTCCGCCCGCGGCGCCGAGGACGAGGACCCGTTCGCCGGGAGAGACCCCTGCCACCGTTTCGAGGAGGTGGTGCGCGGTGGGGTCGTGGCGAAGCATGACGGTGGCTGTCGCGAATGCCAGATCGTCGGGAATCTGACGACAGGTCCACGAAGGCACAGTGATGTATTCGGCGTAACCGCCCCAGCGCTCGACCCCGGGATGGAACTGTCGCTCGCACCGCCGGCCGAGCAGGCATGCGTTGCACTGGCCACAGCGCGTCGCGAGTACGGCAACGCGCTCCCCGAGCTCGTGGCCGCGCACCGAGGCCCCCAACTCGACGATCACGCCGGAGGGACCGACGCCAAGGACATGGGGAAGCTTCACGGCCCGACCATCGCCGTTGTTGCGCACACTGATGTCGAGTGTCCGATTGACCGACACCGCGCCGACTTCGACGACGACCTCGTCGGGCGAGGGCAGCTCAATGGGCACGGAGCGATACTCAAGGACGGAGGAGGGGCCGAAGCGATCCATGATGATGGCCTTCATCTCGCGCTGCATCGTGTGCTCCTTGGGTCCGTACTCACTCATCACCAACCGCGGTTGCGGTTCCCGGGAATCCGCCGTCGATCCTCTCAGTGGGCGGTGATGAAGGGCCAGCTGTCGAGCAGATACTCGGGGGAGCCGTAGCGCCCGGCGAGCGCGCGGACCTCGGGATCATCGAGCGCGCAGAGCCGACCATCGTCGACGACGGTAGTGCCGTTGACGCTGATGGTCGCGTCGAGATCCACGAGATCCATGTGGACCGGTGGCTCGGGCCAGTCCGGCAGCAGCTCCTTGATGTACTGGGACTCACCGACAAGGTCCATCCCGAAATGGATGCCTCCCGGTGAGTTCGTTCCGGCCGGGTAGATCTGGTCGCGGGGCCACTTCGGGTTGAATCCGCATCCGAGCTCGATCAGCCGACTTCCCATCAGCATCTCCTCGAGGACACCTCCGTACCAGGACTGCGAGCCCTCTACCTTGACGACCCGGTTCTCCTCGAGCGCGATGGCAACCGGCTCGTCGAAGTAGTCGGGGAATCCGACGGACCACTGTGGGACGAGGACGCCCTCGACGTGGTCGATGATCTGGTCGGCTTGGACACGTCCATAGAAGTTGGGGCCGTGGGAGGTGAGATAGTGCACGTAGCACCCGGGATGGTCCGCCATGACCTCGCCCCTCCAGAGGGCCTGATTCATCGTGTGCCTGACGGTTGCCTCGTCCATTTTGATGGTGAGATCCGTGCCACGTGGATCCGTGACGCGAATCGTCGCGCCGCCACTTTCGGGATAACTCTTCGCCGTTGTCGAGAGCAACAGGCTGATGACGTCAAGCGGGAAGGCAGCAGCCTCGGTGTTCAACATGTCGAGATTGCGGAAGTAGGTGATCTTGACCCATCGTTGCCCCTCGCGTCTGCGCCTGTTGAAATACGGATTGGATACCGATGAGAACCAGGTCGACACGACGAACGTCGCCCATTCGCAGAGCGGCTTCACGTCGTCGGATATCGCGGGATTGACCGAGCTGTATCCACCAGCCGAACCATGGAGATCGAGGGTCACCGCCCTGACGTCCGCGCCGCGACCTCGGGCGAACTCCCAGATGAACCGCACGACGCGCGGATCGATCGCGTTGTCGAGCAACAAGAGCATCCGGTCGTCTGGCTTGATGGCGAACACCTTCGAGAAGTTGTCGACAGAGCGCGCCCGAAGTGACTCGTCAAGCGTGCTCGCAAGGTCGCTCACCATGTAGTGCATTCCCGGTGAGCGCCGGTCGGTCACATTGAGGTTTGGCACCCTGTGGTACTGATTCGTACGCGCATCACTCTTCATCTGTGCCCCCTGTGTGGTACTTCACGTCAGTCCGGTCCGTCGTCGGCGAGCGACAACACGGTTCGTTCCATCTGCCTCTCATGCATTCTTCATGGAATAGGAGGCGAACTCCAGTGAAAACCGGGGATTGGACTCCGTGGTCGTTAGACCAGTACTTGTTCACTGAGATCGGCGAGATGTCGTCGTGGGATGATGCCCGAGGATCAGGGTGATGTTCTGAACTCGCGGCGCGCCGGCGAGCCGCTCCGGCGACTCGGCGACCGGCGCGGTCGATCGGATCGGGAGATTGCCCTGCGCGTGATCAGTCGGTGGCCATCACGTCGCCGCGAGTCAACGCATTTTTGTCGGTTACCGACCGAATCTGCGGTCCCGGTGCACAAAATCGCGGAGCGCGCGGAGGAAGTCGACCCGTCTGAACGCCGGCCAGTAGGGATCGACGAATACGAACTCCGAGTAGGCCGCCTGCCAGAGGAGGAATCCCGACAGCCTCGCCTCGCCGCTCGTGCGGATCACGAGGTCGGGATCCGGGATCGAGCTCGCGTAGAGATTTGCCGAGATCGCCGGGATATCGATGCGATCCGCGATCTCCTCTGGTGCGACGCCCGACTGCACGAGTCCCGAGACCAGGGAGCGGCAGGCATCGACGATCTCCTGGCGACCCCCGTATCCGAGGGCGAGGTTGAACTGCCATCCGCCGAACTGGGCATCTCGCTCGGCCTCCTTCGCGGCGAGTGCCAGCGAGGCGGGGAGCAGGTCGATGCTGCCGATGACCTGGAGCGAGAACCCGAGGCGCCTCGCGAGCGCGGGTATGGCTCGGAGAAGCTCTTCGAGCACGATGAACAGGGGATCGAGGTCGGCCGATGTTCGGTCAAGGTTCTCCGTCGAAAGCACCCAGGCGGTGATGGCTGGGATCTCGAGCTGGGCAGACCATTCAAGGAACTCCTCGAGCTTCGCGACGCCCTCGCGATAGGTCTCGAGCAGGTCCGCCTTCCCCTCCTGCCGGGCGTATCGCCGGTGGCCATCGAGGATGACGCCGATGTGCGCGGGCATCCGATCTCGCGGCAGCGCGCCGATCAATCGATGTTCATAGAGTCGATACAGCGGCGAGGTCCAATTCATCGGCTCTCTCCTTCGTTGAAGAGACGGAACGTCGCGCCGTGTCCCGGCAGTCCGCACGTTTCCACGCGAGTTTTGCAGAGATCGGCTCCCGATTGGTCGCGCCGCCACTCGATTGAGAGCGTGCTGCGACCTTTCTGATCTTCCCGAGACAGATCGCGCCATCCCCGGCGCGGCGAGAAGCCTCGTCCACCGGGCATCTCGATCGCCCGGAGGGGTTGGCGCTAGCCTTGGCGAAATCGCCGGAACCTGTCCCGGATGGGAGGCTCAATGGACGCGAACGCTCCCCGCGTAGAGGACTCGCAAGGCCGAGTCCCCACGGTGATCTCGGGCGAATTCTGGGATCAACCCAGCTTGCCGATCACGGACGAGGAGCTCACGAGGCTCGCGCTTGGTGCCGGGGCCGATGATCTTGAAGTGGGCGGCGCCGTTGCGGTCGAGCTCATGCTGCCACGGACCACGGGCCTGCTGAGCGACTGGTACATGCCCGCCATTGCGACACGGAAGGTATCGGGCTGGCGCCTCTGGGTGGTGGTGTCGATCGTTGGCGCGCTGTTGGTCATCGAGGCGCTTGGGCTGTGCAGCGTCTTTGGACAGGTCGTGATCGGGTGAGCGGCCCCTGACCGATGGCTCGATGCGGGTGACCGGTGGGCCACGAAGACCTGCCCCCGCGCCCAGGTCGCCCTCATTCCCTCCGGGGATTTGACCGCGGCGGCCGTCTGCGATGCGACAGGGTGTCTTGTGGCGGGTGCGTCCCCTTGACTCGGTGGAGGGCAAAGGTAGAGTCAGTTGCAACGCGAAGGGTGAGGCGCGGCGGCCGGTGAACTGGGGGAGTGGGGAATGGCTGGAGATCGATCGGCGCATTCGGATCTGGCGGGCGCGGAGGGATCAGGGGCCCGGCTCTTCTCTGCAGCTT
>DAIDIA010000214.1 GCA_027459565.1 Acidimicrobiaceae bacterium
CACACGGCGCACACGGCACACCTACAGACCTGACGCTACCGTGCCGGCGAACGCTCTCCGGCAATGCCTCGAGGGCGAGGTGCGATCGCGATCAAACGAAGTTTGACTCCGAGGGCGGGGGAGGACATACGCCGTGAGCCATCACGTGAGGTGGACGGACGACCATCTCGCAACAGCGGTACGTGGAGCGCCGTCAACGCGACTGCCCTGTGTTCGCATCGGCCAGCTCAGTCGCGTGGCAGCACCCGTTGGGATGGGAGGTTCGATCGGTTCGGTCGGTACCGGAGCACCGGGACGGAGGTGGCGGCCCAACGGGAGAGAGCATCTCCCGTCGGGCCGCCCTTCAGATGCTGACGGTACCGATCGACAGGCGAATCTCGCCTTTGCTACGCATCACCACCGGCATCTGGTGAACCCGAGGCGTCGCTGGCGCCCTGGACCTGGCTGCCAACCTGGACCTGTGCACCGCTCTGGACGTTGGCTCCCCCACGTGCATCGGTCGACGATGGCGCGTGGATCGGCCCGTTGAGGTGCACGCCACCGAGAATCTGCGCACCGCTCTGGTCATTGGCCCCGCCCGGAGCGTCCGTCTCTGCAGATGACTCCGGGAGCTCTGACGACGGAAATGGGATCGAGCCATGGAGCATGACCTGATTCGTGTGATGTTTCGCCGCGAGGACCATGTGATGTGTCGATGCGGAGGCAATCTGACCGGTGATGAGGCCGATTCCGGCTCCCGCGCCACCTACGCCAAGCGTGCCGATCGCGATGGCAGTCCGGAGGCTCATTCGTCTCCTCAGCCCACCCATTGATTCTTTCTGCATGTAGTGCTCCTCTCATCTGCGAGCCTGGCAACACCAGACTCGAACCTGACGCGGTCAGTATGACGAGACGAAGATGTAAAGAGCATGAGAACGCGGGCAATTCGATGAAGCGCGCGTTATCGCGCGCGTCATCTATCGAGAACTCTGGTTCTCATTGATTTCACATGACCCGAACCGTATGGTGAGCGCGTGCGGGTCTTGGTCGTCGAGGATGAGGTGCGAATGGCGCGACTGCTCAAGCGCGGCCTCGAGGAGGAGGGTTACGTCGTCGATGTCGCCAATGATGGTCGTGACGGCCTCTGGATGGCGACCGAAAATGACTATGGCGTCATTGTTCTCGACGTCATGCTTCCTCGCGAGAACGGCTTCGAAATCTGTCGCAAGCTTCGCCAGGCAGATATCTGGACGCCGGTGCTTATGCTGACCGCCCGCGTGGACCCGCAAGACCGCGTACGCGGACTTGATGTCGGAGCAGATGACTATCTCGTTAAACCCTTCAGCTTCATCGAGTTGGCGGCACGCCTACGCGCGCTCACCCGGCGCGACGATCGCGTGCGGCCCGTCATCATCGAGGTCGGCGACCTGCGGATGGATCCGGCTGCGCGGAGAGTATTCCGGGGAGACGTCGAGATCGATCTCACGCCGAAGGAGTTCGCGTTATTGGAGCTGTTCATGCGAAATCCCGGAACCGTGATGAGCCGTCTGAAGATTCTCGATGCCGCGTGGGACATGGCCTATGACGGAACTTCGAACGTGATCGATCAGTACATCGGGTACCTTCGACGCAAGATCGATGCTCCATTCGGTCGCGGGGACATCGAGACCGTGCGCGGCGCGGGTTATCGACTGCGCAAACCCTAGGAGACGTGATCTTGTGCCGATCCGGGTGCGTCTCGTTCTCTTCTTCACCATTGGAAGCATGCTGGCAATGGCACTTGGCGGATGGTATTTCGTGGTCCAGTTGCGTTCGGGCCTCGTCTACTCGCTCGATGCCAACATCGCCACGCAGTGGTCGCTCGACGCGCAGAGCATCGCGGGCCAGGAGGGCTCTCAAGATGGAGGCGGAAACGGGCCGGGCGGTCTGCTCGCGCAGTTGCCGACTGTATCGGGAGGAACCGAGTATCTCGTGCAGTTGATCAACCGCTCCGGCAGGCTCGTGGCATCGAATTCGGCAGGTGGGTCGGTCTCGATGCTCGATGTCGCACCGTTTCCGAGTACGGCAAATCCCTTGCGCGTGACGACGGTCAGCACGCGAGAGAGCGAACGCATCCGCATCCGCGCAGCACCGCTGGGTTCGTCGAGTCCCTACGTTCTGCTCGTTGGAGTCTCTCTTGACGGTACCAACGCCACAATCGCAACGGTGCAACGTGACCTGATCTTCGCGGGCATCGTCGTCGTCGGAGTCAGTGCGATGGGCGCCTTTCTCCTCGCGACGGGGGCGCTCTCCCCGGTCGAGCGTCTTCGGCGCCAGGTCAGTGCCCTGTCCGATCGCGACGAAAGCGTCTCTGTCGAGGTGCCGCGCACAAGAGACGAGATCGCCGCGCTCGCGCGGACGATGAACGAGCTGCTCGGCCGACTTCATGAGGCGCTTGTCAAGCAGCGTTCGTTTGTCGCGGATGCAGGCCATGAGCTGCGGACGCCGTTCGCGATTCTCCAGGGAGAGCTTGAGCTGGCTGCCCGTCCGGGTCGCAGCACCGAGGAACTCAAGGATGCGATCTCGCGCGCCGCGGACGAAACAGAGCGGCTGTTTCGTCTTGCCGAGGACCTGCTTTTGCTCGCGCGAGGGGATCAGGCTGCCCCGGAACTCTCGATGGAGCGGACGCGGGTGAGTTCTGTGGTCGAAGGAGCTGCCGGCCTCGTCGCAACTCGCGCCGAGGCGGCCGGGGTGGCGATCAGGATCGAGGTTCCGTATGCGCTTGAAATCGATTGCGACCCCATTCGCATTCGTCAGGCCATCGACAACCTCGTGGAGAATGCGCTGCGTTTCGCTCCACGACACACGGGGATTGTGCTGCGGGCCACGCACGTAGATCACAGGACCGAGATCTCCGTGGTCGATCGGGGACCGGGGTTTCCAGAGGAGTTTCTTCCGCACGCGTTCGAACGGTTCCGTCGACCCGATGACGCGAGGTCGCGTCAAGACGGCGGTTCCGGACTCGGACTTGCAATCGTTTCGGCGATTGCGAGTTGGCACCAGGGAGCGGCGTTCGCTCGGAATCGAGCAGGTGGAGGTGCGGAGGTTGGATTCGAGATACCGGATCTCGCGGTCTTCGAGCCGGAGATGCCAAGACCCTGAGTTCAGTCGAGGGCACTACCGGTGGTTAGACGAGTCGATCCCGCCTCGCATCGCCCTGGTCAGGATCCTCCGCGGAGGTTCTTGGTCGATTCGAGTGTCAGCGAGGAAGCACGGGCACGATCAGGAGGTGGCTGGAAGCGCGGTGGGCTGGCATCGGTGGAGACGCCGGTCTTGGCGCGTCCCCGGGGACACGCGGATGCGCGGGCGGAGCAGATGGTGCGAGAGAGCGGGCGACGAGAATCGAACTCGCGTTCTCAGCTTGGGAAGCTGATGTTCTGCCTCTGAACTACGCCCGCAATCGGATCGGCGCGGAAGCGCAAATATCATTCGCCCCGCGTCCTTTACCACTGTATCGTGCTACCTAACCATGATCCTCTCCGACCGAACCATCCGCGAGGAAGTCGCCAAGGGGCGCATCGTCGTCGAGCCTTTCGACGATTCGTGTGTCCAGCCCTCTTCGATCGACCTCCGCGTCGACCGGTACTTCCGCGTCTTTCGTAACCACAGTCAACGGGTGATCGACGTGAAAGACGACCAGGAAGAACTCACTGAACTCGTCGAGGTCATCGAGGATGATGCGTTGATCTTGCACCCCGGAGAGTTCGTGCTCGGATCGACGCTCGAACGCGTCGGCCTGCCCGATGATCTGGTAGGTCGCCTCGAGGGGAAGTCGAGCCTCGGCCGTCTTGGACTTCTCATCCACACGACCGCGGGTTTCGTGGATCCGGGGTTTGACGGTTTCCTCACGCTCGAGCTCTCCAATGTCGCCAATCTTCCGATCACCGTGTACCCGGGAATGAAGATCGGACAGATCAGCTTCTTGCGCATGACGAGCCCGGCCGAGAACCCGTACGGTTCGGCAGCGCTCGGCTCGAAGTACCAGGGACAGCGGGGTCCGACGCCGAGCCGTTACTTCGAGAATTTCCGCGAGACCAGATAGCGCTTGACGTTCGCGAAGAACGAGAAGGGCCCCGGTCGACACGGTCGACCGGGGCCCTTGGCTTACACAGGGTGCTAGAGGGCGTCTGGCCCACGTTCACCGGTACGGATGCGGATGACCTCCTCGACCGGGATCACCCACACCTTGCCATCACCGATCTTTCCGGTCTGTGCAGTGGCGCAGATGGTGTCGATCACGTCGGTGACCTGACCGTCGTCGACAAGCACCTCGATGCGCACCTTCGGCACGAGGTCGATGGTGTACTCCGCACCGCGGTAGGTCTCGGTGTGGCCCTGCTGACGTCCGAATCCCTGGACCTCACTGAGGGTGAGCCCTTGAACACCGGCCGCCTTGAGGGCCTCTTTCACCTCGTCGAACTTGAATGGTTTGATGACCGCTACGACAAGTTTCATTTAGACAGCTCCCTCCCCGGCCATGCCAACGAGCACGCCAGATCGTACGGCGGTTTGTGGTGGTTCAACCTCTTCGTCATGAACCGCCGCATCTCCGATTTCCAGTTCGGCGTCGGTGTAGCGCAATGGGATTACCAGTCCAATGATCTTCAAAAGGACAAAGGTGATCAGACCGTCCCAGATGATAACGCTGCTTGCAGTAAGGAACTGGATCAGCAGTCGATCCGAGTTGCCGTACATCAGACCGGCAACACCGTTCGCGCCACTCCACAGCGAGGGGAGGTTCGTCTTTCCCGACACGTACTCAACCATGTAGGGGTCGGCAAAGACTCCCGTGAGGAGTCCTCCGAGGAGTCCCGCCATGCCGTGGGTGTAGACGACGCCGAGCGCATCGTCAACCTTCGAGAACGGCCGGACCTTCGGAAGCCAGGTCCATGCGCAGAACACCAGGAACGAGGCGATGACCCCCATGAACGCTGCGGCGTTGCCGTTGACAAAGCCGGCGGCGGGCGTGATCGCAACGAGCCCGACGATCATCCCGTTGATCGAACCGAGGAATGTCGGCTTCTTCGTCGGGCCGATGTAGGTGTCGCAGGCCAACCAGGTGAGCAGTGCGGTCGCGGTACAGATGTTCGTGTTGAGTATCGCCGCTGCGGCGTCGGTGCCCGCGAAGTACGGGTCACCGCCATTGAATCCGTTCCAGCCCAACCAGAGGAGTCCGGCGCCGACGGCGACGAGCAGGAGGTTGGTCGGCGGAAACGACTGGCGGTCACGCGTCAGCCGGGGACCGATGACCCATGCGGCAACGAAGCCGGTGATTCCTGCGGCGAGGTGGATGACATAACCACCCGAGTAGTCAAGTGCACCCTTTTGTGCCCAGTAGCCACCGCCCCAGATCATCATCGCGTTGACGGTGTAGACACAGGTGGTCCATGCCGGCACGAACACCAGCCAGGCCTTGAAGTTCATGCGGCCGAGCACGCTTCCAAGGAAGAGCAGCGGCGTGATTGCGGCGAACACGAACTGGAAGTAGGCGAGTGTCGCGGTCGGGAAGTGGAATGCCGGACCAGCCGAGGCGAGCAGCGGGATGAGCGCCTGATGGGTCTCTTGCCCCGGCCCGGTGATCGACCCGGGGTGGCCGAGGAAGCCGTTCAGGATGTTCGACCCTGAGCCGCCGAGATGCAGCGGCGTGCCAAAGCCCATGTTGTAGCCCCAGAAGATCCACACGACAAGGACGGCGGCGAAGCCAGCGAAGGCCATCAACATGGTGTTGACTGCCCACTTCTTCTTCACCAGTCCGCCGTAGAGTACGGCGATGCCTGGGAGGCTCATCAGACCGACGAGCGTCGCCGCCGTCATCTGCCAGGAGTTGTCTCCTGCATTGAGCCATGTCGGATACGGGAAATACATCCGCTCTCCTTCCGTCTAACCGCAGATGCGGCACTTAAGTGATGCGGCGATCGTAAAAGTGCCGCATTTCGCCGATGTGCCAGACGCAAGAATGTTGTGTTTCCCCCCTGTTAACCCAGTGTAAATACCCTGCTCAGACGGCAAAAAGTGGCCAGAATCGAGCTGTCATTTCGCTGTGGGGTCCTCCGGGCGCGAATCTGGCGCAACCGCGGCGCGTCACCCCCCTGGACAGAGGCGACGCGGAAATGGGTCGGAGGGGAAACTTGACAGCCTACGACTCAACTTTGGTACACTAGATGCACAGCGTTTGGGGTCCAGAGCAACAGATCAGCTTCGGGAGCCAGGCAAAGGCGTAGAGACCAACAAGATGGAGGCACATTCATGCCAAAGGCCGTAGGAATAGATCTCGGAACGACGAACTCCGTCGTCGCAATGCTCGAGGGCGGTGAGCCCACGGTGATTCCGAATGCCGAGGGAGAGCGCACCACACCCTCGGTCGTCTGCTTCACCAAGTCCGGTGAGGTGCTCGTCGGCACCGTCGCGAAGCGCCAGGCGATCACCAATCCCGACCGGACGATCCGATCCGTCAAGCGCCATATCGGCACGGGCTGGAAGATCGACATCGACGGCAAGGACTACACGCCCCAGGAGATCTCGGCGCGTATCCTCCAGAAGCTCAAGAGAGATGCCGAGGCGTTCCTCGGTGACACGGTCACGCAGGCGGTGATCACCGTGCCCGCCTACTTTGACGACGCGCAGAGGACCGCGACGAAAGAGGCCGGGCAGATCGCGGGACTCGAGGTGCTCCGCATCATCAACGAGCCGACGGCCGCGGCGCTTGCCTATGGTCTTGACAAGGAGGGCGCGGACCAGACGGTGCTCGTCTTCGACCTCGGCGGCGGCACCTTCGACGTCTCGGTGCTCGACATCGGCGACGGCGTGTTCGAGGTCAAGTCCACCTCGGGGAACACCCACCTCGGTGGAGACGACTGGGACCAGCGGATCATCGACTGGTTGGTCAAGACGTTCAAAGACACCGAGGGCGTCGACCTCGGTGCCGACAAGATGGCGACCCAGCGTCTCAAGGAGGCGGCCGAGAAGGCGAAGATCGAACTCTCCGCCGTCCAGGAGACCACGATCAACCTTCCGTTCGTCACGGCGACCTCCGAGGGACCAAAGCACCTCGATCTCAAGCTGACACGCGCGAAGTTCCAGGAGCTCACCGCGGATCTCGTCGAGGCCTGCCGCGCCCCGTTCGAATCCGCGATCAAGGACGCGGGGCTGACCAAGGCCGACATCGACCACGTGGTCATGGTCGGTGGATCGACACGTATGCCAGCGATCCAGGAGCTTGTCGAGAAGCTTGCCGGCAAGGAGCCACACAAGGGCGTCAACCCAGACGAGGTCGTTGCGGTTGGAGCCGCGATCCAGGCAGGAGTTCTCAAGGGTGAGGTCAAAGATGTCCTCTTGCTCGACGTCACCCCGTTGAGTCTCGGTATCGAGACCAAGGGTGGCATCATGCACCGGTTGATCGAGCGGAACACCACGATTCCGACGAAGCGCTCCGAGGTCTTCACCACCGCCGAGGACAACCAGCCCTCGGTGGAGATCCACGTTCTTCAGGGAGAACGGGAGATGGCGAGCTACAACAAGACACTCGGGAAGTTCCAGCTTGTCGACCTGCCGCCGGCGCCACAGGGCATCCCCCAGATCGAGGTCACCTTCGACATCGATGCGAATGGCATCGTGCACGTCTCCGCGAAGGATCGCGCGACGAGCAAGGAGCAATCGATGACCATCACCGGCCAGTCGTCGCTTCCCAAGGAAGACATCGAGAAGATGGTTCGGGATGCCGAGGCGCACGCGGATGAGGATCGTCGCCGCAAGGAGGAGGCTGAGACAAGGAACAGCGCCGACACGTTGGTCTATCGCACCGAGAAGCTCATCAAGGATGAGGGAGAGAAGTTCACCGGTGACGAGAAGGACAAGGTTGAGTCCGCTCTCAAGGCCCTGAAAGAGGCGCTCGCGGGAAGCGACGTGGAGGCAATCCGCAATGCGACCGACGCGTTGGTCAGTGCCTCGCAGTCGTTCGCGCAACGGCTCTACGAGCAGGCGTCCGCGAACGACAGTGCAGGAGCCGCAGGAGCCGCGACGGCCTCTGACGACGAGGTCGTAGACGCGGAGATCGTCGATGACCAAGGTGCAGATGCCTAATGGATGCCCACCAAGCCTCCCCCGATCTGGGAGACGAGCGCGCGGGCGGAGATGACGCGGCGCCGAGCGACGCGGAGACCGATGTCGAGGCGGGTCGTGTCCGCTCCGGCGAACTCGAGGAGGAGCTCGAGTTCGCCGAGGCATTTGACCTTCCCGTGGAGGAGATCGTCGTCGAAAGCGACGAGGACATCGTCGTGCGCGAGCGCGACGAATATCTCGACACGCTCCGGAGACTCCAGGCCGAGTTCGACAACTACCGCAAGCGCGTGGCGCGCCAGCAGGCTGAATCCATCACGCGCGCGACGGAGTCGCTGCTCGAACGCCTCCTTCCAGTCCTCGACGCGCTTGATCTCGCGCTCGCGCATCATGAGAGCTCAGCCGACGGGGCGACCGATGACCGGCAGGCCCTGACGCAGATCGCAGCGCTTGCGCGCGACGTCCTCTCCAAGGAGGGTCTCGAGCGGATCGAGGAGACGGGAGTCGCCTTCGATCCCAACATCCACGACGCCGTGGTGCATCTCGAACGCGAAGAGGGCTCCGAGGAGAGCGGGGTGATCGTCGTCGAGGTGCTTCGTGCCGGTTATCAGTTGAAGGGCAAGGTCGTGCGTCCTGCAATGGTGCAGGTCCGCGGGTAGGGAAGAACAATGGCTCCACAGCGCGAGTGGTTCGAAAAGGACTATTACAAGGTGCTCGGCGTCTCGTCGGAGGCGACCGAGAAGGAGATCACGCGCGCGTACCGCAAGCTTGCGAAGCAGTACCACCCGGACGCGAACCCCGGTACCGAGGATCGTTTCAAGGAGGTCTCTGCCGCGTACGACGTGCTTGGAGACGCGGCAAAGCGCAAGGAGTACGACGAGGTCCGCAGGATGGGCCCCGCGGCCGCGGGATTCGGTGGCGCCGGCTACGGCGCGCACAACGCGGGCGGCTTCAATTTCAACGTTGAGGATCTCGGAGATCTCTTCGGTGGCGTCTTTCGCCAGGGTGGCTCGCGACGGCGCGCGGGATCTCCCGCACAGCGTGGCGCGGATCTCGAGGCTCGGCTGCACCTCTCGTTCGATGAATCGGTCGAGGGTCTCGTCACGACGGTCAACGTGGCGAGCAACGTCACCTGTCCCACCTGTTCGGGATCGGGCTCGAAGCCGGGCACGACGCCGGTCGTCTGTCCGGTGTGTGGCGGCTCCGGAGTGACCAATGACAACCAGGGCCTGTTCTCTTTGTCGACACCATGTGCGGAATGTCACGGCCGCGGGACCAAGGTCGTCGATCCCTGCCTTACCTGTTTTGGCACCGGCGCGATCCGAAAGGACCGTCAGGTCAAGGTCCGCATTCCCGCCGGAGTCAGCGATGGACAGAGAATCCGGATCAAGGGTCGCGGTGAACCCGGCAAGAACGGAGGACCTGCTGGGGATCTCTTCGTGATGGTGAGTGTCGCGGCGCACCCGCTCTTTGGAAGGCGTGGCCGCGACCTGACGCTCGTCGTACCCGTCACCTTCACCGAGGCGACGCTTGGCGCGCAGATCACCGTTCCGTCGCTGAACGGTCCGGTCACGCTCAAGGTTCCCGCGGGAACCAAGAGCGGGAAGACCTTCCGGGTGCGCGGACGCGGCATGCATCAGGGTTCGCACCAGGGAGACCTTCTCGTCACCGTTGAGGTCGACGTGCCGAAACATCTCACCGACGCACAGCGCGAGGCGATCGAGGCGCTCGGCAAGACCATGCCGGGCGATCTGCGCTCGCACCTGGGAGCGTGAACGTCATGACGTCGGAGCGCAAGGTGACGCACACCCAGATGACCTATGTCATCTCCGTCGCGGCAGAGCGTGCGGGAGTGCACCCCCAGACACTGCGTATCTACGAGCGCAAGGGTCTCTTGGAGCCCGGGCGCACACCCGGTGGTTCGCGCCGTTACAGCGATGAGGACATCGCCCAGATGGCCCACATCCAAGAGCTCACGGGTCAGGGGATCAATCTTGAGGGTGTCCGCAGGATCCTCGCGCTTGAGGCACAGATCGAAAAGGTGCGCCAACAACTCAATGACGCGCTCGAGCTCGCGCGCGAGACCGTCGAGGCGACGCACCGTCAGTACCGGCGCGATCTCGTTCCACTCCGCTCCGACCGTCTGCCGGTCAGAAGGTGGACGCGATGAACGTCGCTCGGGCAATGAGATAAGGAGGATCACATGGCACTCGATCCGAATCGCTGGACACTCAAGACCCAAGAGGCCTTCCAGGAGGCGACGCGCCTCGCCGAGACGCTGAAGAACGCCGAGGTCACGCCGTGGCACATGCTGATGGCGGCGCTCAACCAGGAGGGCGGAGTCACCATCCCGATCCTCGACCGACTCGGCATCGAACCACTCGCCGCTCGGAATCACATCAACGATGAACTCGGCTCGCTCGGGAAGGTCTACGGGTCTGCACCCCCTGGGCTGTCAAGGACCCTGCTGACCGCGTTCGAACGCGCGGAAGAGGCCCAGCGTGAGATGGGTGACGAGTACCTGTCGGTGGAGCACCTTCTGCTTGCGCTTGCCGACGAACTCGAGGTGAGCCGCGACAAGATGCTCGTGGCGCTGCGCGAGGTGCGCGGCGCGCATCGGGTGACGACCCAGAACCCCGAGGAGTCCTATCAGTCCCTCGAGCGTTACGGCCGCGACCTCACCGACCTTGCGCGACGGGGCAAGCTCGACCCGGTGATTGGCCGCGACGAGGAGATCCGACGCGTCATCCAGGTGCTCTCGCGTCGCACGAAGAACAACCCGGTCCTCATCGGTGAACCGGGCGTGGGCAAGACCGCGATCGTCGAGGGCCTCGCCAACCGCATCGTCGAAGGCGATGTTCCCGAGGGGCTCCGGAACAAGCGCGTGATCGCGCTCGATCTGTCGGCGATGGTCGCTGGGGCGAAGTACAGAGGTGAATTCGAGGAGCGGCTGCGGGCGGTGTTGAAAGAGATCACCGAATCGGAGGGACAGGTCATCACCTTTCTCGACGAGGTGCACACGATCGTCGGCGCCGGAGCGGCCGAGGGCGCGCTTGATGCGGGAAACATCATCAAGCCGATGCTGTCGCGCGGCGAACTGCGCATGATCGGTGCGACGACGCTCGACGAGTATCGCAAGAACATCGAGAAGGACGCGGCCCTCGAACGGCGGTTCCAGCCGGTCTACGTCGGACCGCCGTCGGTCGACGACACCGTTGCCATCCTCCGTGGATTGAAAGAGCGCTACGAGGTACACCACGGCGTGCGGATTCAGGACGCGGCCCTCGTCGCGGCCGCCGTGCTCTCGGACCGGTACGTCTCGGGCCGTTTCCTGCCGGACAAGGCGATCGATCTCGTCGACGAGGCCGCGAGCAAGCTGCGGATCGAAATCGACTCGATGCCGACCGAGATCGACATCATCACCCGGCGCGCGCGCCAGCTCGAAATCGAGAGGGTCGCGCTCGCGAAGGAGACGGATCCCTCGTCGAAGGCGCGCCTTGACAAGATCGACGAAGAGCTCGCGAACCTGCGTGAGCAGGAGACGGCGATGACTGTCCACTGGCAGTCCGAGCGCGATGCGATCATGGCGATCCGCGAGCGCAAGGAGCGTCTGGAGTCGCGCCGGGGGGACGCGGAGCGCTTTGAAAGAGACGGCAATCTCGGCGCCTCGGCGGAGATTCGCTACGGCGAGCTGCCCGTTCTTGAACAGGAGATCGTCGCCGCGACAAAACGACTGGCCGACCTTCAAGAGCACCAGAAGATGCTCAAGGAGGAGGTCGACGCGGAGGACATCGCCGAGGTGGTCTCCCGATGGACCAGCGTACCGATCAGCCGCCTCATGCAGGGTGAGGTGCAAAAGCTCATCCACATGGAAGATGTGCTCCGCGAGCGCGTGGTCGGCCAGGACGAGGCCGTCCAGAGGGTGTCGAATGCCATCCGCCGGTCGCGCGCGGGCCTTTCGGATCCCAATCGCCCGATTGGATCGTTCCTCTTCCTCGGACCGACCGGTGTCGGGAAGACCGAACTCGCGCGTTCACTCGCCGAGTTCCTCTTCGACGACGACAAGTCGATGGTGCGGATCGACATGGGCGAGTACCAGGAGAAGCACGCCGTCGCAAGGCTCGTCGGCGCTCCTCCGGGGTACGTCGGATACGACGAGGGCGGCCAGCTCACCGAGGCGGTTCGGCGCCGTCCCTATTCCGTGGTGCTGCTCGACGAGATCGAGAAGGCGCATGCCGATGTGTTCAACATCTTGTTGCAGGTGCTCGATGACGGGCGACTCACGGACGGCCATGGCCGGACCGTTGATTTCACGAACTCTGTCTTGGTGATGACCTCGAATCTCAAGGGTGAGCCGAGTGACTTCTTCAAGCCGGAGTTCGTCAACCGGATCGACGAGATCGTTAGATTCCGCGCCCTTGACCGAGCGGACCTCTCGCGCATCGTCGAGATTCAGCTGAAACAGCTCGAGAGGCGACTGTCCGAGCGCGGACTCGCGCTTCAGGTTTCGCCTGCGGCGAAGGAACTCCTCGCGGAACTCGGATACGACCCGGATTTCGGAGCCCGTCCGCTTCGCAGGGTCATCCAGCGCGAGATCGGCGACGCGCTCGCCCTCGCGCTCTTGAATGGCCAGTTCCCCGAGGGAACCGCAGTTCATGTCGACGCGCTCGACGGCAAGTTTGTCATTGCCTGATCGGGGCCCCGGGGTGGCACCCGGTGGCATGGGTGAATCGTTGCGAGAGTGTGAAATAAGCGGGCGCGGGAGCAGATCGGGCTCGCGTATGTGGGCCGACGAACTACGTTTGTAGGGTACATCTCGCCCCGGGGCTGCCCGTGGCTGACGAACCGGAGGGAGTCTCGTGCCCGCGACCGTGGTGGTCGGAACACAGTGGGGTGACGAGGGGAAGGGAAAGCTCACCGACCTTCTCGCCAAGGACATGCGCCTGGTGGTTCGCTATCAGGGTGGCCACAATGCCGGCCACACGATCGTCGTCGATGGCGAGAGCTTTGCCCTGCAGCTGATCCCAAGCGGAGTCCTCTATTCGCACACCGTGCCGGTGATCGGCAACGGTGTCGTTGTCGACCCCGCGGTCTTGCTCGCGGAGTGCGACATGCTCGAGTCGCGTGGCGTGGACACCAGCCGGCTTGTCGTCTCCGGCAACGCGCACCTCATCATGCCGTACCACTATGAGATCGATCGCGCGACCGAACGGGCACTGGGAAAGAACAAGCTCGGAACCACCAAGCGCGGCATCGGTCCCGCCTATGCCGACAAGGCGGCTCGCATCGGGCTTCGCGTGCAGGACCTGCTCGACGAGAAGATCTTCCTCGAGAAGCTCGATGTTGCCGTGCGCGAGAAGAACGCGGTGCTCGCGAAGGTCTACAACCGGCTCGCGCTCGACCGCGACGAGATCGCCGACCTCTATCTCCATCAGCTCGCGCCGCGCATCTCCCCGATGATCGGGGACACCGTCAGTCTCGTCCACGAGGCCCTCGAGGCTGGAGAGAACCTCATGCTCGAGGGCGCGCAGGCAACCTTCCTCGACCTTGACCACGGAACCTATCCCTTTGTCACCTCCTCCAACCCGACCGCTGGCGGAGCATGCGTCGGCACGGGAATCGGCCCCCGTGACATCTCGCGGGTCGTCGGGATCTCGAAGGCCTACGTCACGCGCGTCGGTTCCGGACCATTCCCGACGGAGGTCGACGGCGAGCTCGCGGATCTCCTCGTCGACCGGGGCCGCGAGTACGGCACGAACACCGGACGGCGGCGTCGTCCAGGATGGATGGACGTCGTCATGTTGCGCCAGGCGGCACGGCTCAACTCACTCTCGGAGATCGCGCTGACCAAGCTCGATGTCCTCTCCGAGCTCGAGACGGTGAAGGTCTGCGTCGGATATCGCGTCGATGGGGAGCGGCTCTCCCGGGTGCCCTATCACCAGTCGGTGCAGCATCGCGTCGAGCCGATCTACGAGGAGCTTCCGGGATGGCAGGACGACCTCTCGGGCGCGACGACGCTTGAGGACCTTCCCAAGGCGGCGCGCAACTACGTGGAATGCATCGAATCGCACGCGGGTGTTCCGGTCAGTTATGTCGGTGTCGGCCCGGGCCGCGAGCAGTACGTGCGCTTTAGCCAATGATCGTTGGGGTAGTCGGGTCGGGCGCGCGCGAACACGCGATCGCCACGGCGCTCGCGAGGACGGCGGAGGTGGTCGTCACTCCGGGAAATCCCGGGATGCCGGGGCAGTCCGATGAGGGCCATACCATCCGTTGCGTCGATGTGGACCCTGAGGATCTCTCGGCCGACCTGGTGGTGATCGGACCCGAGGCTCCGCTCGTCGACGGATTGGCGGATCGGTTGCGCGCGAAGGGTCTCCCGGTCTTTGGGCCGGGCGCAAGCGGGGCGCGTCTCGAGGGCTCGAAGGCGTTCATGAAAGACCTTGTCGCCCGCGCGAAGGTTCCCAGCGCGCGCTACGGGACCTTTGACGACGCGGTTCGTGCCGAGCGCTTTCTCGAGACGCTCGACGGCGGGTACGTCATCAAGACGGACGGGCTCGCAGCGGGCAAGGGAGTGCTCGTGACGCGCGACATCGGCGAGGCGAGACGAGACATCCGGGACAAGCTCTCGGGCGTATCCTTTGGCGATGCGGGCCGCCGCGTGGTGATCGAGGAGGCGATGACAGGGCCCGAGGTTTCGTTGCTGGTGCTCTGTTCGAACACGGAGGCCGTCGCCCTTCCCGCAGCGCAGGACTTCAAGCGAATCCTCGACAATGACGAGGGTCCCAATACCGGCGGCATGGGCGCCTACTCCCCGGTGCCTGTGGCCTCTGACGAGGTCGTGGAGCTGATCATGGAGAGGATCGTCCACCCAACGCTCCTGCAGCTTGCGAGCGAGGGGATCGATTATCGCGGGGTGCTCTACGCCGGTTGCATGCTCACGCCCGAGGGACCGAAGCTGATCGAGTACAACATCCGATTCGGTGACCCCGAGGCCGAGGTCGTGCTGCCTCGGATCACCAGCGACTTTGCCGAACTCTGTCTGGCGGTCGCCAACGGCGACCGCCTCAGCCCACCGACGATCTCTCCGCAGGCAGCGGTGTGCGTGGTGCTCGCGGCGCACGGCTATCCGGGGGCGGTGCGCTCGGGAGACCGTATCGAGGGCCTCGAGAAAACCGATACGGTCGAAGGTGTGAGGGTCTTCCACGCCGGGACGCGCCATGACGCGCAGGGCCATCTCGTGACCGCGGGCGGTCGGGTGCTGTGTGTGAGCGCCATGGGCAGTGATCTCGTCCGTGCTCGCGAGCGGGCCTACGAGGCTGCCGCTCTGATCTCCTTCGATGGAGTCCAATACCGCCGCGACATCGCCGCTCTGGCGACCCAGACGTCACCGAAACCACGATAAGGACAGCGACGTGATCCCCCGATACTCATTGCCGGAAATGGCCGAACTCTTCAGCGACGAGGCGCGATTCGCGAAGTGGCTCGAAATCGAGCTGTTGACGGTCGAGGCCTGGTCAAACCTCGGTGTCCTTCCCGCGCACTACGGCGCGGCCGTCCGGGCGAGGGCGCCGCGCATCGATGCGGATTTTGTCGCGCGCGTTGCCGAGCGCGAACGCGTCACCGATCACGACGTCGCCGCGTTTGTAGATATCACCCAGGAGGCGATCGGTGCCCCCGAGGGATCGTTCATCCACCACGGGTTGACGTCGACCGATGTCGTCGACACCGCATTGAGCGCGACGCTGGTTGCGTCGGCGGACCTTTTGATCCTTGCCGCGAGCGATCTCATCTCCGCCTTGAAGCGACGTGCGCTCGAGCATGCGAAGACCCCCTCGCTTGGACGTACGCACGGCATGCACGCCGAGCCGACCACCTTCGGGGTGAAGCTTGCGCTCTATTGCCTTCAGGTGGACCGGGATCGCACCCGGCTGCAAAGGGCGCGTGCGGCCATCGCGGTGGGGAAGCTCTCGGGAGCCGTCGGCACCTATTCGAACATCGATCCTGCGATCGAGGATTACGTGTGCAAGGCGATGGGACTGACGCCGGTTCCCGCCACCCAGGTGCTCTCGCGCGATCGCCACGCCGAGTATCTCTACGCCTGTGCCTCGGTGGGCGCCACGGTGGAGGCGCTGGCGACGGAGCTTCGCCATCTGCAGCGCAGCGAGGTCGCCGAGACCGAGGAGCCCTTCGGCGCGGGCCAGAAGGGATCCTCCGCGATGCCGCACAAGCGCAATCCGATCACCGCGGAGCGACTGGTCGGAATGGCGCGGGTCCTGCGCGGTTATCTGGTCTCGGGACTCGAGGACGTTGCGCTCTGGCACGAGCGCGACATCTCCCACTCGAGTGTCGAACGCATTGTCCTTCCCGATGCGAGCCTTCTCGCCTACTACGTGATGCGTCGGATGACGCGACTCATCGACGGGCTCGTCGTGTATTCGGACCGTATGCGCGAGAACCTCCTCGTTGGCTCCTACGGGCTGGTTTTCAGCCAGCCGGTGCTCCTCGCCCTCGTGGCTTCGGGCTGCACCAGGGATCAGGCGTACCGCATCGTGCAGCGCGATGCGCGAGCGGCATTCGAGGCGCGGAGCCCATTTCGCGCGGTGCTCGAGTCCGATGCCGAACTGATCGAGGCGCTCGGGAAGGATCAGGTGGCCGGAGTTCTCGACGAGGCATTTGATCTTGAACGCGCGTTGCGTTATACCCATCGCACTATCGATGCACTAGAGGAGGTTAAGGGTTGATGTTGGAGCGACTCTATTCGGGCAAGGTACGTGACATCTACGCGGCTGGCGAGGATCAACTCCTCATGGTCGCCTCGGATCGCATCTCGGCCTTTGACGTTGTCTTCGCCGAGCCGATTCCGGACAAGGGAAGGGTGCTCACGGCGATGACCGATTTTTGGGATGAGTTGCTCGGCCACATCGCCCCGACGCACCTCATCACCACCGATCCCTCGAAGTTCCCCGTCGGTTCAGATGAGATCGAAGGCGTCGCCGGCAGGGCAATGTTGGTGCGACGCGCCGAGATGCTTCCGATTGAATGCATAGTGCGCGGGTACCTCTCTGGCTCGGCCTGGAAGGAGTACCAGACGACGGGTACGGTGCACAACAGTCCGATGCCCAAGGGACTGCGCGAATCGGCTCAGCTTCCCGAACCGATCTTCACGCCCTCGACCAAGGCAAAGGAGGGCCACGACATCAACATCTCCTATGCCGAGGCCGCTGAGCTCGTCGGCGAAGCGGTGGCAGCGAGTGCGCGTGACATCTGCCTCGATGCCTACAACACCGCGGCAAAACGCGCCCTCGATCGCGGCATCGTCATCGCGGACACGAAGTTCGAGCTGGGATTCATCGACGGCGAGCTCGCGATCTGTGATGAGATCCTCACGCCGGACTCCTCGAGGTTCTGGTCAGCCGACGAGGTCATCGAGGGCAAGGCGCCGCCCTCGTATGACAAGCAGCCGGTGCGCGACTGGGCGGAGTCGACGGGTTGGGACAAGGCCTCTCGCCCGCCGGCGATTCCCGCGGAGGTGATCTCCGCGACCCGCGAGCGTTACATCAGAGCCTATGAGACTCTCTCGGATCGCAGGTTCGCCGATTGGTGGGACGGAAAGGGCGGAGATGCTCGATGAACTTTGACGTCAGCGTGCTGGTGCGGGGTGTTGAGGGAATCGCCGATCCCGAGGGTCGCACGATCGAGCGCGCGTTGGGCGTTCTCGGATTCCCGGGAGCCTCAGCCGTACGCGTCGGAAAGATCATCAACTTCTCCCTTGCCGCCGACGATCTTGCGAGCGCTCGGTCGGAGGTCGTGGAGATGTGTGACCGACTTCTCGCGAACCCCGTCATCGAGCGTTATGACATCACGATAAATACAGCACCTGCGTCATGAGCGTCAATATTGCGATCATTCGCTTTCCCGGATCGAACTGCGAGTTCGATATCGAGGAGGCAATCGGCAAGCTCGGCGCGAATGCGCACATCGTCTGGCATCAAGAACACGATCTCTCGGGGTTTGATGGAGTGATCATCCCCGGTGGATTTGCGCACGGGGACTATCTCCGCTGTGGCGCGATCGCGCGGTTCTCACCGGTGATGGACGCGGTCACGCGTCTCGCGAGATCCGGTGGTCCGGTGCTGGGAATCTGCAATGGATTCCAGGTGCTCACCGAGGCCGGCCTCCTGCCGGGGGCGCTGATGCGAAATGCCGGGCTGCGCTTTGTCTGTGAGACCGTCGAGGTCGAGGTCACCTCGAATCACTCACCGCTGACCAGTCAGGTGGCGCTCGGTACCCGTCTTCGTCTCCCCGTCAATCATGGAGAGGGCAACTTCACCTGCGACGAGGCAACGCTTGCAGAGATTGAGTCTGGTGGCCAGGTCGTGCTTCGGTACGTGGACAATCCCAACGGGTCGCTCAACGACATCGCCGGCATCTCCAACCGCGAGGGAAATGTTGTGGGGCTGATGCCACATCCCGAGCGCGCCTTTGATCTTGTCGTCGGATCAGATGACGGCGTTCCCTTGCTCGCGTCGTTTGTGCGGTTCGTCGAGGAACACGTTGCGTCTCATGTCGCGGTTGGCAGGGCGTAGCAACGATGTCCATCACCGATATCACGGAGCTCATCTCCAAAGACGCGCGCCATGTTCCCCTCGGATTGCTCGACAAGGAGTATGGGTCGATCATTGAGGTCCTGGGTCGGGTGCCGACCGACGTCGAACTCGCGATGTATTCGGTGATGTGGAGTGAACACTGTTCCTACAAGTCGTCACGCATCCACCTCCGACGGCTTCCAACGAAGGCAGACCACGTTCTCGTCGGCCCCGGAGAGAATGCCGGAGTCATCGACGCGGGCGATGGCGTTGCTGTCGCGCTGAGGATCGAGAGCCACAACCACCCCTCGTTCATCGAGCCCTACCAGGGTGCGGCGACAGGAGTCGGCGGCATCCTTCGGGACATCTTCACCATGGGCGCCCGACCGATCGCGCTGATGGATCCGCTCTTCGTGGGTCCGCTCGAGGATGCGCAAAGTCGGTACCTTCTTGACGGCATCGTCCGCGGCGTCGGTGGATACGGCAACAGCGTCGGAGTTCCGACGGTCGGTGGCCAGATCACCTTCGACCGCTGCTACGAGCGCAACCCGCTCGTCAACGTGTTCTGCCTCGGTGTGCTGCCGATCGATCGCCTCGTTCTCGGTCAGGCCTCCGGCGTCGGCAATCTGTGCGTGCTGCTCGGATCGCGGACCGGTCGGGATGGCATCGGTGGCGTGAGCGTGCTCGCCTCTGCAGGATTTCGCGAGGACGAGGGCGGAGCGAAGCGACCCTCGGTCCAGGTCGGCGATCCCTACGAGGAGAAGCGTCTGATCGAGGCATGCCTCGAGCTCCTCGATGCGAAGCTTGTGGTCGGGATCCAGGACCTCGGTGGAGCCGGGCTCGCCTGCGCGACGAGCGAGACCGCCGCACGCGGTGGCGTCGGAATGGATGTCGATGTTCTCGCCGTACCGAGGCGCGAACCCGGGATGAGCGCCGTCGAGGTCATGACGAGCGAATCACAAGAACGCATGCTCGCGATCATCACGCCGTCATCTCTTGACCAGGTGCTCGAGGTCTGTCGCCGATGGGAGATCGAGGCAACGGTGATCGCAACCGTAACCGGCGCAGACGAATCAGGAGTTGGGCACCTCCGGATCCTCGATGGCCCCGATGGCCCCGTGCTCGCAGACGTGCCCGCAAGATCGCTTGCCGACGAGGCGCCGCTCTACGACCGCCCCATGCTCGAACCCGCGAACCTCGACGAGCGACGTGACACCGGACCGGCGAACGCGTTGGTCTCGTCGGACTATTCCGAGGATCTCAAGTCCATGCTGGTGGATCCCGCGTGGATCTATCGCCAGTACGACCACCAGCTGTTCGTCAACACGATCTTTGGACCCGGGGATGCGGACGCGACGCTGCTTCGCCTCGCGGGTCCGGGTATCAGCCATACGAGGAAGGGCCTTGCGATGAGCAGCGACGCCAACGCTGCATGGTGCGCGGTCGATCCGCGCCGGGGTACCCGGGCGACCGTCGCGGAGTCGGCTCTCAATGTGAGCGCAACCGGCGCAACGCCCATGGCGCTCGTCAACTGCCTGAATTTCGGAAATCCCGAGCATCCTCAGGTGATGTGGGAGCTCTCGGAGACGGTCGATGGCATGGCTGAGGCATGCTCCGCGCTTTCAATACCCGTTGTCGGGGGAAACGTCTCGCTCTACAACGAGTCGGCAGGGAGGGACATTGATCCCACGCCGACCGTAGCGGTCGTGGGCTTGATTGATTCGGTCGTGCGCCGACCCCCGTCGATCGGATGGATCGCCAGAGACCGGATCATCTTGCTTGGAGAGCGCAGTGCGAATGTCGGTGGCTCGAGGTGGGCCCGCGACGTTCATGGAGTGCGCACCGGCCAGATCGATGAAGTTGACCTCGCGAAGCACAAGGTGTTGTGTGAGTTCGTTGCGCAGCTTGTGCGCGAGGAGGCCGGGGCAGAGGTCGCGCCCGGTCTTGTACACGGCATCCACACGGTCGGTGATGGTGGTCTTGGCGTCGCGCTCGCGGAGATGAGCGTCGCCTCGGGCGTTGGCTGCGAGATCGACGAGATCGTTGATCATCGGGAGTTGTTCTCTGAGTCAGTCTCTCGCGCGGTCATTGCCACGGGGCGCGCGGATGAACTGATCAGCCGGGCGCGGTCGATGGGAATCGCAGCCATAGCGGTCGGTGTTGCCCAGGGAGACCGCATGAGGGTTTCGCAGCTTGTCGATATCGGACTCGACGAACTGAGTTCGCGCTTTCACGATCGGATAGAGCGCGCACTTGGTGAGATTGCGAGCCACTAGGCGTTCGCTCGGCCCGACGGCTGAGTTTGTTGCCAGGATTCACCAGATGAAGGGGATGAGTCGTTTCCGGCCGTTCGCGTAGGATTGATACCTGCCGCCAAGGTCCAGCGAGAGTGCGCGCTCTTCGACTTCGATGCGATAGATGAGTCCAATCAGTGCTACGGCAACCAGAACGACAAGTGACACCCAGTTGTCGATCATGAACCCGACACCGACGAGTGCCAACAGGATCCCGGAGTAGCTGGGATGGCGGATCACCCGGTACGGTCCCGCGGAGATGACCTGCTGGTCGCGGCTCGTCTGCACGGTGAAGGTGAAATATCGGCCGAGCGTACGGAAGCTCCACAGTCGTAGTCCGATTCCGCACCACATCAGGACGAGCCCGACCGACGAGGCGAGTTCCTCGGGTCTTATGGTTCCCGATGGAACGAGTGCGCGCGATGCGAACGCGCCGGCATAGGCGACAAGGAGGGAGAGACGCACCACCGACCGACTGCCCCGGTCAGCGACACTGGCCCCAGGTCTTGTGCTCCTCGACTGTCGGAGTTCCAGCGACAGCCAGATGACCACGGTGACGAACACAAGCGCGCGGGTCACTGGGGGCTCACCGGCACGCGCCTCGCGTCAATCGTGTTGCTCGATCGTGCGCGTAGAGCCCATGTCTCCGCGGGCCAATGCATACCTCTTCGCGGTCACCGAGTTCGGATGCGTCAATCGGGAGCGGGCCCTCGGCGCACGCGGAATCCGATCCGGCGACCGGGTCAGAATCTGACCGGTCAGATGGATCGACCAACGGATCTCCATTTGTCCACAGCTGTGGATAATGCTGGGGAGAATTACATGTTTGTGATATTTCAATCGTGATTCTTCGTCGACAGATCCGTAATGATCCGTCACTTCGGATCCGTCGCCTCTTGGCTTCTAGCGGTAGTAGGTGGCGGCGAGCGCGCCGGTGAGAATGAGGATCAGTCCCGAGAGGGTGTACCAGTTGCTCGGACTCGCGGGAAAGAACGACGCGTAGTTGCCGATAATGAGGAGGATGCCCACGATGAAGAGGCTCATCAGCATCCAGGGGAACCATCTCGGGCTGCGCTTTACCTCGCGTGGCACCGGAGGGGTGTAGCGCTTTGAGGCATTCGGCGTCGCGCCCTTCGCCTCGACTCGGCCGCCCTTGCGATCCTTGCGCTGAGTCCTGTTATCCCGACGGCGTTCTGAGGTCTTTGCCACCTCCTCACCCTATCGCTGTCTCCGCGGGGCACCATTCATCGGCACGCCGCGCGTTGTCCGAAGGGCCAGAGGTCGGGGTAGCGTCATTGGGGTGAAGACGCGCATCGTGGTGATCGACAACTACGACAGTTTTGTCTACAACCTCGTGCAATACATCGGCGAACTCGGCGCTGAGCCCCATGTCGTGCGCAATGACGAGATCGACGTCGCCGGACTCAAGGCCCTGAATCCCGATGGAATCCTGATCTCACCGGGACCTGGCCGACCAGAGGACTCCGGAATATCTCGCGCGGCGATCGAGTACTTTGCCGAACAGGGTGTCGCCGTGTTCGGCGTCTGTCTCGGACATCAATGCATCGGGGAGATCTACGGAGCCGAGGTCGTGCGCGCCCCTGAGGTGATGCACGGCAAGACCTCGATCATCCACCACGATCAAAAGGGCGTCTTCCGCGCGATGGAACCCAAGTTCGCCGCAACGCGCTATCACTCGTTGATCGTGGAAAAGGCGTCGGTGCCCGACTGCCTCATCGTCAGCGCGACGACGACGGACGGCATCGTCATGGGGCTCCGTCACCGCGACCTTCCCGTCGAGGGGGTGCAGTTCCACCCGGAGTCGATCCTCACGAAGTCCGGGCACACGCTGATCGGAAATTTCCTGCACCAGGCGGCCTCCTCAAAGACGGCTGCGCACTAGCGGGACCGGGTGGGACGAACGGCCCTGAGCCGGAGGTGGTCGTTCTAGCCGGGAGTGGTCGTCGTGGTGACGGCAGTGGTCGTCGTTGGCGTTCCCGAGGCTCCGGTCACACCGGTCGGCCCGGTCGTCGTTGGAGCCGTCGAGACGCCGAGGCGATAGAGGATCGTGCTTCCGGGTGCGACCTCGTCTCCGATGCGCGCGTTTGAACCGATTACCCTCTGCGCAGCGACGTTTCCGATGTAGCCTGCGACCGTCGTGCCGATCGGAGCACCCTTTTGCGCGATGAGGCCGAGCGAGGTGATCGTGGTGATCGCCTGGGATTCGGACTGACCGATGAGCGACGGCACGATGACGCCAGGGCCCGAGCTGATGACGAGATCGACGGATGCTCCCGCGCGAACGACCGCTCCCGGAGCGGGTGAAGTCGAGACGACGTCACCCTGGGGAACCGTTGACGAGAACGCCGACGTGGTCGCCCCAACCTTGAGATTTGCCTTTGCGAGCGCCCCTCCCGCCTTGGCCGCGTTGTCCCCGGTGACCGAAGGAACGATCACCGTGTGATTTTGCACGTAGGAGATGGTCACGAGGGTGCCCTTGGGTTTCGAGATGCCACCGATGGGGGACTCTCTCACGACGATGTTCTGCCTGGCTCCCGGTGAGGCGACGGGTATCGACCTCCAGCGGAAACCCGCGCGCGTCAACGCGTCTTCCGCGGCAACGCGTGTCCTGCCGATGACATTGGGAATCGTCGCCGATGGGGCTGCACCGGCGATGGTGAGAAAGACGGTGGTGTTCTTGCGCACGGTGTCGGGGAAGGCGGGATCCTGGCTGATCACGGTGTGCTGATTCGAGATGTCTCCGGCAACGGTCCGGGAAGACACCACGAGCTCGGCCCTCTTGAGCATGGTCAATGCCGCGGCTGGCTTCATGCCCTCGACGTTGGGCACTGCAAAGTAGGGACTTCCGCCGAAGTATCCCAGTCGTTGGCCACCGAAGATGATCAGAAGGATGATGGCAACTGCGATCGCCGCGCCGCCGATCAGCCACTTTCGGGTGTTCGTGGCACGTCGTTCGATGGTCTCCTCGTCTTCGACCTCTTCGTCGATTCCGAGGTGGGCATTGATCGCGCCCGCGTCGATCACCTCTGTCGCCGGGCCGGTAAAGGCCTCGGTTGGGGGTTGGGCGAGCACGGTCTGACCGCGCACGAATCGATCGAGGTCGGCTCGCATCTCGTCGGCGCTCCGGAACCGGTCCGCCGGAAGCTTTGCCATTGCCTGCAAGATGATCGCCTCGAGCGCCGACGGAATCGCGGGATTTACCGATCGGGGAGAGGCGGGTTGCTCGCGCACGTGCTGATACGCGATCGCGACCGGAGTCTCTCCGGTAAATGGCGCGCGCCCCGTGACCATCTCGTAGAGGACGACACCGAGCGAGTATATATCGCTGCGTCCGTCGACCTCGAGACCCTGGGCCTGTTCGGGAGAGAAATACGTCGCCGTTCCCATCACCAGACCGGTCTGCGTGACCTGCTCGTCCGCACCAATCGCCCGCGCGATTCCGAAGTCGGTCACCTTCACCTGACCGTCTTGGGTGATGAGGACGTTTCCCGGCTTGACGTCGCGGTGAATGACGCCGTGGCGG
>DAIDIA010000215.1 GCA_027459565.1 Acidimicrobiaceae bacterium
GCCCGTCGTCGTGCCGCCAGAACACGATGCACTGATGCATTTGCTTTGCCACGCTACGTCGACAACGGCGGTCGGCGTCCAGGGCCAGGCCCCGCCCGGACTCTGGCCCGGCGGAGGGTTCGCAACATGAACGACGGTGACAAAGGTATAGGGCGTACCGACGTTCAAGTTTTTGAGACTGTAGGTCGTCGGAGCGACGCCGTTGGGCAGTGAACAGTTGACGACCACACAGTGATAGACCGTCTCGCCATGATTGAGATTGGTCGGATCCGTCTGCGAAACGAGTGTCACGCCGTGGCCGCCCTCGATGTCGGGAAGATTGACGGTGAGCGGACCGCCCTGATAGTTGGCGTTGGTGACCGTTACCGTGTCGGTGACCGTCACGTCACCACCACCGTCAGGCACGGTGCTTGGGCTGACCGTTCTCGTTGAATCGAAACCGGACTCAAAGCCGATCGTGGTGCCCGGTGCCTGCACTGACATGGCTAACGATTGGCCCGGAGGAAGGGCGGGAACTCCGCAGGAGCTCGGGAACGTTGCAGTCGGAAGTCCTCCGTCAAAGACCGAGGGGTCGAGACCGCTGTGCATCGTGATTTCGGGATTCAGCACCGCCGACGACGAGTAATTGGCCAGGTCCATGTACCAGTTGAAATAACCCATCAAGGTCGCGTTCCCCGAAATGGCAGTCGCACCCGCTGGCGCGATGTATTCGGCGCCGGCATCCTCCACAACACCGAGGTCATTGCTGATCGGACCACCGAGTCCTTGTCCCGCACGGCATGGGCTGTTCACGGCATCGGCTCCGGCGAGCGAGCTTGTGGAGGTCCCCATGACGCCGAGCGCACCTCCAGACGAGAGCAGTACCACTGCCACAAAGGTCCGGATTTTGAGTACGCGAATTCGTAGCGAACGACCACAAGATCTTCGAGCGTGGCATGCCGAAGCCATTCCCGGATTTTACCGCGCTGAAGGTTGATATTAAATGGTGGCTTCGAATCACTCGATTGATCAGTCCGGATCGACTCTTCACATCTCTGTGTCGCGCTCGAGAACGCACAACCGGGCTCGATCCCGAGAACACTCCGGCTGCTCAGCCCGAAGGCGCGCGGCAATTCTTATCGAAGTATCGGTTGCACATCGGTTCCGCGGACCAATATCGATGACTGAGGACTTCGCTTCATCTCCTGACTGTTGCCACGCTCACGAACGCGCCGCGCGCGTGCGAGTGTCGGGTGCGAAGCTGGAGGCGACGGTCACATCGTTCGACGCGCGTCGGCGCGCGATGACCGGGGCTCAACTCAGGTGGATGGCCATTCAGTGCCCAGGGACGCCTCCACACCTTCGGGCAAATCTCCCTCGGCGGGCATCCCGCTCAATTGCAGGGATCAAAAATGGTGGGCCGTACAGTGGGCCGTACAGGACTTGAACCTGTGACCCCTTGCGTGTCATGCAAGTGCGCTACCAGACTGCGCCAACGGCCCCTTTGGGATTGAAGGTTAGCACTCGGTCTCGATGGGCTGATCTGCTCGCAACCAAAGGAAAAAGAAGGCAATGGCATAGAATCTTGCCCGTGTCCGCATCGCCACCCAACGACTCGAGCGGTGCGGTCATTGGAACCAGCGAGATCATCGCCCGCCTCGTCACGTATCTAGTCGTTCTCGGATCCACGCTCTTTGTCTTTGCACAACTGAACCCGTCAATGCTGTTCACCAATACAACCGACGTTGGCGGTGACAACGCCGCGCACGTTGCCGCCTCCTATTTCTTCGTGCACCATCTGTTTCCGCACTTCCAGCTCTCCGGATGGGATCCGTGGTGGTTCGGCGGGTTCCCGCTCTATGTCTTCTATTTCCCGCTTCCCGCAGTGATCACCGCGCTATTGAGCGGAATCCTCTCCTTTGGCGCGGCTTTCAAGGTCGTGACGGTGCTCGGATCCGTCTTCCTGCCTCTCGCCGCCTACCTCTTCGGTCGTCTCGCCGGATTCCGCCGCCCGGTGCCGGCCCTGATGTCGGTCCTCTCGATTGCCTTCTTGTTCAATACCTCGTACACGATCGACGGAGGAAACATCCCGTCGACGCTTGCTGGCGAGTACTCATTCAGCCTCTCTCTTGTATTCGCCTTGTTGTTCCTCGGTGCGCTGGTCTTCTCCCTTCGCACCGGGAAGAAGAGGTGGATCCCGCCGATTCTCTTCGCGCTCACACTTTTGTGCCATGTGGTCCCCGCGCTCTTCGTCGCCGGTGGAGCCGCCATATTGATCCTCGTCTGGAAAGACCGAAGAAGGGCGCTACGAATCATCGTTCCCCTTGGCGCAGTCGGTGCATTGTTGAGCGCTTTCTGGCTGATGCGTTTTGGCCTCGACCTCCCCTATTCCTCTTCGATGGGGTACACAAGGGTTCCCGGTTTCCTCCACGTGCTCTTCCCTGCGTCGTCAGAGGTTGCTGTGCAGATTCTCGCGGTCATCGGGTCCGTTTTTGCAATCGTGCGCGGACAGAGGGTCATCATGGCCGTCTCGCTGATGGCAATTGGATCCGCACTGGCGTTCTTGCTCCTTCCCTCGGGACTTGTCTTCAATGGTCGTTGGCTCCCCTTCTGGTTCCTCACGACCGCGCTCGTCGCCGGTTACGCGATCAGCGAAGTGGGTGCTGTCGTACTCGGTGTCCTCGGGTCCCGAGGCCTCAACAGCTCATTGACTCCCGTGGTTGCCTCACTCGGCCTCATTGCAATCGTCGCCGGTTACCTCGGAGTGTTGCCTTTCTACACAACGCCGGCGGGTGCACGGAGTTTCATACCTTCGTGGGTCGCGTGGAACTACTCGGGCTATGAGGCGAAATCTGGTTGGAACAACTACAGGTCAATGGTCGCGATGGTCATGCACTCAGTGGCGCCCTACGGATGTGGGCGTCTTGACTATGAATACTCCCCGAACTTCAGCACACCATTTGGGTCCACCCTCGCGCCTATGTCTCTTCCGATGTGGACCAACGGATGCATCCCGGTTGCCGAGGGTGTGTATTTTGAATCTTCGACAAGCACTCCGTTCCACTTCCTCGATCAGGCGCAGCTCTCCATCGAGCCTTCGAATCCGGTCGTGGGTCTCAACTACCAGACGCTCGATGTCGCCGATGGCGTGCGCCATCTCGCGCTCACGGGCGTCGAATACTTTCTCGCAAACTCCGCTCAAGTTGAGGCTCAGGCAGCCGCCGATCCACAGCTCTCCGAGATTGGTTCGACTCCCGCCGACCCCGCAGCGGTAGAGACATCGCCCGGGTTCCACGACCCGACTCCGAAATGGATTCTCTATCGCATCAGTTCAGCCCCCCTGGTGCGACCGCTCACGCATGCGCCGGTCATCGAGTCGGGCGGATCGCGGTCCCAGTGGCTCGCCGCCGCGCTCAACTGGTACCAGAATGAAAGATATTGGCCGGTCGTCCTGACAACCTCGGGACCGGCCTCGTGGCGACGCGTGCCAATCGGCACGCTCGTCATGCCAAGTGCAGCAAACGCGATCAAGAGCACGAGGGTCTCTGCAATTCACACGACAGACAGTTCGATCAGCTTTGCCGTATCGGAAATCGGCCGGCCGGTTGTCGTCAATACTCCCTACTTTCCAAACTGGAGCGTCGCGGGCGCGGTGGGCCCGTATCTCGCATCTCCAAACATGATGGTGGTCATACCAACCTCTCATCACGTCAAACTGACCTATGGAGCGACATTGAGCGACTGGGCAGGACGGATCATCTCCCTGATCGGCCTCGCGACTCTGCTCCTATTCCGACGCGACCTGGCCGATGACGTCGATCCGATCGAAGAACCTCCCCGTTGGGTGGCCTCATTGTGGAACCGACCCCGCCCCGACGGCGACCTTCGCATTCCAACCGACGCATCCCTCATCGGATCCCCTGAAGATGTTCCCACGATGGTCCGTTCCAGAGCCGGAGACGATCATTGAGGTATCGGACGCCATTAACGTGGCCGTGATTCCGATATGACTTCGATATGACTTCGACCCCCTCCGAGCACCCGCGTCCTGCCGACCTTCCCGAGGTCTCGGTCGTGCTGCCCGCACACAATGAGGAGCTGCTGATCGAAAGCACGGTCGCGAC
>DAIDIA010000216.1 GCA_027459565.1 Acidimicrobiaceae bacterium
TACGGAGGCGATGCGTAATTGCGTCGAGGAGTCCGGAATTGACAAGAGTGAGATCGATGGCGTCATCTGCCGCGGACCCGATGACGTCTACGGATTCCATCAGCGCGTCGCGGAACGACTCGGAATCAACGTGGGGTTTTCGACGACGCTGGACAATGGCGGAGCGAGTCAGATCCTCTCCGTCGCGCTTGCCGTGATGGCGATCGATGCGGGGCTGTGCAATGTCGTCCTCTGTGGCTACGGCCGCGACGCTTGGTCGAGAACCCATGTGAGCGAGGAGGCGCGCATTGCCGGCCGGGCGGCCGCCGTCGCGCGTTACGAGTTTGGTGGTGAGGAATTCGGGATGTTCGGCGCACCAGCGATGCATGCCCTCGGGGCCCGGCGGCACATGGATCGCTATGGCACTACGAAAGAGCATTTTGGAGCGGTGTCCCTCGCCTTCCGGGAGCACGCGCTACGAAACCCTCAAGCCCAGATGAAGAAGCCGCTGACAATGGCTGACTATCTCGAGGCTCGGCCCATCGTGGATCCGTTCAATGTGCTCGATTGCTCACTGCGGAGCGATGCGGCGGGAGCGATGCTCGTAATGTCGAGAGAGCGAGCGTCACAGCTGCAAACGCATCCGGTCTTGATCAGCGGCTTCGGCACGTACAACAACACCCGAGGTTGGTTCGTCGACGACAATATGGTGACTACTGCTGCAGCACCAAGTGCGATGAGGGCCTATTCGATGGCGGGAATCGGCCCCCACGAGGTCGATACCTTTCAGGTCTACGACTGCTTTACGTACATGGCGCTGGTGCAACTCGAAGACTACGGATTCTGCGAAAAGGGCGAGGGCGGCCCATTTGCAGCATCGGGATCCCTCGCAATCGACGGGTCGCTCCCGACGAACACCTCGGGCGGTCAGCTCTCCGAGAGTCACTGCGAGGGAGTGCTTCAGATCGTCGAGGCTGTCCGCCAGCTCCGTCATGACTACGGCGATGAACGACAGGTCCGTGGCGCTGAGGTCGCCGCGGTATCGGGACATGGCGGCAATACTGTCTGTCACAGCTCACTCGTTCTTCGCAGAGCTTGAACGTCTTGGAGACCTGTCCAATGTCCGTTGTTACCCAATGCGACCACTAGCGAAAGCGAGCCGAAATGTACATCGACGCTGACACCCATTGCGACGAATGTGACGACACCTGGGCGTTCATGCCCGAAATTCTTCGGCCGACGCATATTTCGCTTGAGGCAGGAGAGGTTCCCCCTTGGCTCAAGCCCGACCCCGGGGCGTCCTCGGCGCACTCCCGGTTCTGGTTTCTTGATGGAAAGCTAGCCTCGCATCGGGAGCGCGACGACAATCGATCCGGCACCACCGTCGAGACTCGCGAACTCCTCGATGTCGCCGCGCGGGTCCGTGATATGGATGACCTCGGTATAGCGATCCAGGTCGTCTATCCGACGGTCCTTTTGAATGAGCTGACGAGGAGACCAGAGCTTGAGGTGGCGCTCTATGCCAGTTACAACGAGTGGCTCTATCGTCGGTGCGACGAGTCCGGCGGCCGCCTTCGGCCGGTTGCAATGATCCCCTTTGGCTCCATGCCCGATGCGCTCGCAGAGTTGAGAAAGGCGAAGGACCGCGGCGCCGTCGGATTTTTCAAACGGGGAGTTGAATGGGAGCGGTCGGCGAGCGATCCGTACTTCTTCCCTGCCTACGAGTTGGCCCAGGATTTGGATCTTCCCCTTTGCATGCACAGTTCACTCCCGTTCGCGACAATAGACCCCCACTTCTCCCGGGTCAGACCCGTGTTCACCCTCGGTTTTGGAGGCGTCACGGTGCTTCAGGGGTTTTATGCATTGGTGGCGGACGCGATACCGGCGCGTTTTCCAAAACTCCGGATCGGTCTTGTGGAGGCGGGTTCCACCTGGATTCCCTATCTTCTCGATACCCTGCAGGTCTTCAAAGATCGAGACCGCTATTTCCCGGATCGCCACATGTTCGTCAGCTGTGAGACGGGTGAGGATCTCAGATACGTGCTGGATCAGGCCGGTGACCGGTCCTTCTTTGTGGGTACGGATTACACCCATGGGGATCGCGCCTCTGTCATGAACGCTCACAGAATGGTCTTCGAACGTGACGACATCAGCCGGGAGAGCGCGGAGAGGTTGACGAGTCTGAACGCCAAGCAGTTCTACAATCTCTAGACGGAGGCATTTTGGAAATCGCAAGGTCTTGGCCACCTGTGCACCGCGGCCAGCATCTTGACAGGGCGGGCGAGCATGAATGGGGACGCAGTGGCATATTCGATTAACCGGATTGATCATGTCAACATCCAGATACCGGTGGGCGGAGAGGTCGCAGCCGAACATTTCTGGATGGGTATTCTGGGGTTCGGCAACCGACCCAAGCCCGATCGGCTCGCGGCCCAAGGTGGTCGTTGGTTTGTGCAGGACCGGTTCGAGATCCATGTCAGTCCGAACTCCGATTTCCAGCCGTCAACAGAGTCGCACATCGCGATGCGCGTGAGCGGACTCGACGAACTTGTCCGGACTCTTGAATCAGAGGGATTCCACCCCATTCCGACCTCGGGTTTCGCTGCAGGCGAGACCCGGTACTTCGTCAACGATCCATTCGGGAACAGGCTGGAGTTGATCTCTTCGCCGTAGGTTTGACAGATAGAGCTGGCCCTGCGAAGCGGTGGTGTCGTTGATCACCTGACAGGCTGAAATTCGGTGGGTGGAGTGTTGCAGGCGGCAGTTGGCAAATTGGAGTTCATCAAAATCGAAAGCTCGAGAATGAAAGTGGGGGACTGATGTTCATTGATGCCGATACCCATGTTGATGAAAACGAGTCGACGTTTTCCTATATTCCCGCCTCACAGGACCACCTTCGCCCTCGGACAATCGAGTTCACCGAAGAGGAGATGCCTCCGTGGCTGAGTTCGAATCGTTCATCCGGTTCAGGGCTCTATCGATGCTGGTTCATCGATGGACACATCTTTCCTCGGCGAATTCGAAGCGATGAGCGCACCCGCACCGTGATCGAGACGAGGGAGCTCTTTGACGTCACGGCGCGTGTACGTCATATGGATTCACTGAATGTCGAGACTCAAGTCATCTATCCGACCCTTTTTCTCCGGGAACTCAGTAGACGCGCCGACATCATGGTCGCTCTGCACCGGAGCTACAACCGCTGGCTCTCTGAACGCTGCGCCGATTCCGGTGGTCGACTCCGCTGGGTTGCGCTTATTCCGTATTGTTCGATGCCCGATGCTTTGGAGGAGATTCGTTTCGCCAAAGAACACGGCGCTGTCGGGATCTTGAAGCTTGGGATCGAGGTCGGAGATCGAGTAGCGAGTGACCCGTATTTCTTTCCCGCCTATCAACTGGCCGAAGAACTTGAGTTACCCCTGTGTATTCACCAGGGTTCTGGCTACACCGACGTGGTGTCGTTCTTGCGTCCATTCCCCGACGGAGAAAGCGACACTTTTCCGGTTGTCTCAGCCTTCTCGTTTCTCTTCGGCTCCGGAGTGCCAGCAAAGTTCCCACGCCTCAAAGTGGGATTTATCGAGTCAGGCGCAGCGTGGTTGCCTCATGTCCTCGGTCGCAGCGGCTGGACCTGGGACAGACCGGCAGGCGAGCGGGAGCACCGACTCTCCGACATGGAGTTCTTTGTAACCTGCGAGATCTATGAAGATATCCCCTACCTTGTCAACGTGGTCGGGGGCAACGACAACTTCTTTGTCGGTTCGGATTACACACATGGAGATCGTTCCTCCGTGCTCGACGTGCATAAATTGATCAGCGAGCGTGATGACATAGACGACAAGACCGCATTGAAGCTCACCTCAGAGAATGCAAGGCGCTTTTACAACCTGTGACACGCAAATCTCGAACCGCGCAGGGTCCAGCAAGAAGACCGGGGCGCGCGAACGAGCGGAGAGAACTGCATATCGATTGGATCAGGCGTACCGGTTGTCTTCGACCTGTGTGGGAAAGGTAAGAAACACAAGATTGACGAATGGAAAGACAATCCACCATCCGGACTTTCCTGCGTCATGCAGTCGCCGGACTGCAGCGGCCGCGAGAGGGATCCAGATCCCAAGGTCAATCAAGAAACCGATGGCACCGATGCGAGAGGTAAAGATTTCAACGATGAAATAGAACAGGAAGAAGTACCAGTATTCACTGCGAGACGCCCTTCCGGTGAATGTCGCATACTTTCTGAAGCATGTCGAAATTGCATCGCCCATATTCATTGCATATCTCCGGGCCCTCTTGAGGAGTCCCTATTCAGTAGTGCACGCTGAAAAGGCTCCTGTTCGCCCCTCAAGATACTCGCTAACTCTGGAGAGCGCCGAGAGCATGGGAGAGTGCAGCGAGTTCCTTCGAGGCCCGCAGCAGCACGTTCGCATCGCCTCGGACCTTGATTTGACCCGAGGAAAGCAATTCGGCAACGGATGCCCCTTCATGAACCGAAAGCGCGCTCGGATAGCCTTCTACGAGCGTCACTTGCGCGAATTGGACGGAATCTCTCAAGAGCTCGCCCGGTCTTCCCGCCCCGATGCGGATCGTGTAGCGAACCGATCCCTGCGGACAGTCGTTGATTACCTGACCCAGGGAGAGTCCGGGCTCTCCGGGCTCTCCGATGGTGATTGTCGTCAGCGCCGAATCAAGCCTGTCGAACCATTCGGCGCTCAGGAATGCTGCCATTAATTCGAGTCGATCCCCGTGGTCATCGGATGCGATCCAACCTGGCCCGCGCGGCGAGCATTGAGTTGATCCTCGAGCGTTTCCGGGGCGTATGC
The DNA here is from genome assembly GCA_027459565.1 of Acidimicrobiaceae bacterium. Lineage (GTDB taxonomy): Bacteria > Actinomycetota > Acidimicrobiia > Acidimicrobiales > Bog-793 > CAIVND01. The sequence continues at coordinate 4,794 of DAIDIA010000216.1, forward strand.
CGCCGCAACGTTCGCCGGAGTGGGGTTGGGTTTGCCTGTCAACTTTCGACCCAGCCATGCGACCGGATCGAAGCGCGCGTCGACAACGCGCTCTTTCAACGGGATGATGGCGTTGTCGGTTATATGGATGCCCTCAGGACAAACCTCGGTGCAGCACTTCGTGATGTTGCACAGTCCCAAGCCGAACTGTTCTGATACGAGCCGCCTGCGGTCCAGGGTATCGAGAGGGTGCATTTCTAGTTCCGCCAGGCGTGCAAAGAAACGCGGGCCGGCGAAACTTTCCTTGTTGTCCTCGTGGTCTCTGATGACGTGACAGACGTTCTGGCAGAGGAAGCACTCGATGCATTTGCGGAACTCCTGACCGCGGTCGACATCGATCTGTTGCATCCGAAATACCTCCCCCTCTGCGAGGACGGGAGGTTGAAACGGCGGAATGCGTCGGGCGACGGCGTAGTTGTAGGAGACATCCGTGACAAGGTCGCGAATGATCGGAAAGCCGCGCATTGGCGAGACCGTGATCGGGGCATCGATGTCAAGCGTGCTCATGCGTGTCATGCACATCAATGCGGGACGACCATTGATCTCGGCACTGCACGAGCCGCATTTTCCTGCTTTACAGTTCCATCGCACGGCAAGGTCTGGCGCATCTTCGGCCTGAATCCGGTGGACCACGTCAAGGACGACCTCGCCCTCTTGGGCCGGGATTTGATACTCGGCAAATTCGCCGCCGCTCTCGTCTCCGCGCCAGAGGCGCATCTTGAGCGTCTTCTGGGTATCCGTACCTGTCGTTTCGGGTGACATCAGTGCGCCTCCTCGAAGAGTTCTTTCAACTCGGGTGGCATCTCCGGCAGAGCCTCCGAACGCACCGATACCTCACCATTCGCAATCGAGGTAACCATGTTGATCTTGCCGAGCGTCTCGTTGTCTGGCAGAGGGAAATCCTCGCGGGTGTGGCCACCGCGCGATTCCCTGCGGTCGATCGCACCGAGCGTGGTGCACTGCGCGACGGCAACCATTGCCTCGAGGTCGAGTGCAAGATGCCATCCGGGATTGAACTGACGGTGTCCCTCAACGCTAACGGCCTGGGCTCGTTCCTCAAGACCGCGAAGCTGATCCTTCGCCTCGAGAAGCTCTGACTCTGTTCGGATGATCCCGACAAGTTCCTGCATGGTGTTCTGGAGTGCCTGGTGGGCTGAGTACGCGTTTTCGTGACCCTCATGGTCAAAGAACGAGAGGGCGTGTTGCGTGATCTTCTCGACTTGCGTTTCGTCAATATTGACCTTGCCCGATGTTCCCAAGGCGTATTCGGCTGCTCCGATTCCCGCGCGCCGACCAAAGACCAGCAGATCTGAGAGCGAGTTTCCCCCTAGTCGATTCGCACCGTGCATTCCGCCAGCGACCTCACCAGCGGCAAAGAGGCCCGGCACTGTCGCGGCCGCTGAGTCTGCGTCGACACGGATGCCACCCATTATGTAATGGCACGTCGGGCCAATTTCCATTGCATCTTTGGTGATATCGACATCAGCGAGTTCCTTGAACTGGTGGTACATCGACGGGAGGCGTCGCCTGATGTCCTCTGCGCTTCGCCGCGAGGCGATGTCAAGGAAGACTCCACCATGGGGCGAGCCTCTTCCTGCTTTCACCTCGGAGTTGATTGCCCGTGCAACCTCGTCGCGCGGGAGCAGCTCAGGAGGTCGGCGAAAATCTCGCTTGTTGTCGTACCACTGGTCGGCCTCTTCAATGGTGTCCGAGGTCTCGGCCTTGAAGTAATCAGAGATGTAGTTGAACATGAACCGCTCGTTGTCCCGGTTCTTGAGAATGCCTCCGTCGCCGCGCACTCCCTCGGTGACGAGCAGCCCTCTCGCGCTTGGGGGCCAGATCATCCCGGTTGGATGGAATTGGATGCATTCCATGTCGATGAGGTCCGCTCCCGCCCAGAGAGCCAGAGCATGACCGTCGCCGGTTCCCTCCCAGGAGTTGGAGGTGAACTTGTACATCTTGCCAACTCCGCCAGTCGCCAAAATTACGGACTTGGCGCCGAAGACGACGAACTTTCCTGTCTCGCGCCAGAGCCCAACCGCGCCGTTGACGCGACCTGCCTCATCGTGGAGCAGGCGGATGATCTTGCATTCCATGAACACCTGGATGCCCACCGCCACGGCCCGATGCTGCACGGTTCTGAGAAGCTCGAGACCAGTTCGGTCGCCGACATGCGCGAGTCGGGCATAGCGGTGTCCTCCGAAGTCGCGCTGGAGAATCAGGCCATCTGGCGTGCGGTCAAAGAGGGCGCCCCACTGCTCGAGCTCGAGAACCCGCTCTGGCGACTCTTGCGCATGCAGCTGCGCCATCCGCCAGTTGTTGAGCATCTTCCCGCCGCGCATGGTGTCGCGGAAGTGGACCTTCCAGTTGTCCTCGGAGTAGACGTTCCCCATGGCGGCGGCCACGCCGCCCTCGGCCATGACGGTGTGTGCCTTGCCGAGGAGCGACTTGCACACCAGGGCCGTCCGCATCCCCTTGGCCTGGGCCTCGATGGCGGCACGCAGTCCGGCGCCTCCGGCCCCGATGATCAGGATGTCGAAGTCGTGCGTTTCGATGTCGGGCATGTGCTCCGTCCCCTCAGAAGTGGAAGCCGGCGTCGTGGATGGCGCCGCTCGCCACCAGCCGGACGTAGAGGTCCGTCAGGGCCACGAAGACCAGGCTCATCCAGGCGAAAGCCATGTGCTTGGCGTTCAGCGGGGTGAGGACCTTCCAGATCC
>DAIDIA010000217.1 GCA_027459565.1 Acidimicrobiaceae bacterium
GGAAGATCCGCGCCACCCAGACAATCCAGCTCGGCGCGTTGTTGCCAAGGGGGATGAAGACACCCGAGAGGAACAGGAGCGGGAGGATCGTCGCGTTGACGATCGCCGGAGACGCGTCGGCGTTCGGGATCACGGTCGTCACCGCGAATCCAAGCGCACAGAAGCTGCCGGCGCCGACGACAAGCATGACGAGGAAGCGCACGAGCGTGAAGCCGCTCGGAATCGATGCCTGGTAGGCGAACCTGCCAAGGACAGCGGTGATCGCGACGAGGAGGACCGCGACGAGCAGGGCGTGGATCACCCGCGCCGCGAAGTAGACCCCGGCTGGGAGCGGCGTGCCGTCGATCCGCTTCAAGATCCCGGCGTCGCGCTGGAACGTCACCGTCATGGCGATGTTCGTGTAGCAGGCGCTGATCACGGCGAAGGCGGCCATCGCCGCCACGTAGTAGGTGGACAGCCGGATGGTGCGCGGGCCGAGGTGCACCGAGCCCGTGCCGAGCAGAGCGGTGAAGATCACGAGGAACATGAGCGGGAACGCGAAGGTGAAGAACGCCGATGCCGGATTGCGCCAGAAGGTCTTGTTCACGTACCGGACCTGTCGCGCGGTCAGTGCGGCCGCGTTCACCGGGCCGACCTCCCTCTCTGCCCTGTCCGCCTGTGACCCGGCCTGCTCCGGTGGTCGCGTCCCGTTGTTGCAGAGGACAGCGGCGCATCCGAGTGCGCGGCCTCCCCTCCGGTGAGTTCGAGATAGATGTCCTCGAGCGTCGGCCGGACCACCTCGAGGTCGTCGAGCGCGACGCCGACTCGCACCGCCCAGTCCGTCAGTTGGTGGAGCGTCGCGGCGAGGTTCTCTGCGACGAGCTCGACCCGGCCCTCGCGGTTCAGCGCGCGAGCGAGGTCGTCGGGGAGTGCGACCTCGGGCGGCGGTCTGAAGGTGACGCGCGAGTGGGCTCGGTCGCGCCCGGCGAGGCTCGAGGGTGGTCCGACCGCGACGATGCGACCGGCGGCGATCACCGCGACCCGGTCCGCGAGGAACTGCGCCTCGTCCATGTAGTGCGTCGTGAGGAGAATCGTCTTGCCAAGTCCGGCGAGGTTCTTCACGACATGCCAGGCCTCGCGTCGCGCGGTCGGGTCGAAACCGGTCGTCGGCTCGTCGAGGAAGAGCAGCTCGGGGTCGCCGACGAGCGCGATCGCGACGTCGAGGCGACGCTGCTGGCCGCCTGAGAGCGTCGTGACGCGCGCATCGCGCTTCTCGCCGAGGCCGACGAGGTCGATGACCTCGTCGGGCGGCCGCGGGTGGGGGAAGTAGTCGCCGTACATCGAGAGCGTCTCTTTGACCGTGAGGTAGTGGTCGAATCCCGTCGACTGCAACACGATGCCGATCAGCGGCTTCATGGCGTGGCGCTCCTCGCCCGGGTCGTATCCCAGCACCGTCACCTCGCCTGCGTCGCGGTGACGGTAGCCCTCGAGGATCTCGACGGTGGTCGTCTTGCCCGCGCCGTTCGGACCGAGCAGCGCGAAGATCTCGCCCCTTTCGATCTCGAGGTCCACGCCGTCGACAGCATGCAGGGAGCCATAGGACTTGCGAAGGCCACGCACCACCACCGCGGCCCGTCCAGATTGCGGGGCGCTCGGTATGGCCCCGTCTTGGTGACCCGGCGCCTCGCGCTCGACCACGTCCTCGCCCCGATCTCCTCGCCGACGTTGTGCATCGAGCCGATATCGATGCGCGCTCTGGCGATGATCGCCTGAATATAGCCCACCGCGTCCCCGATGCGGCGTGAGAGCCGCGCGGACAGACCATCGGGGGGCGAGCGCTCGAGGGTCTCCGCCGAGCGCGTGACGCGAGGAGATCGGGCCCCGTCCCGTCTGGCCGGTGAGGGCGGCCCGGCGCTATCGTGAGGGCGTCCTGGCGCGCGCTCGCGATGCCAATGGTTCGGGACCAATGATCCGGGAAATGACATGACGCAGCCGAAGTTCGCTCCCATCAGCATTGAAGACGAGGTCCGTCCGACGTACCACCTCGGTGTCGCGCGGCCGTGGACGAAGCACCGACCCGGGGAGTTCGACCCCTCGTCGCGCGATTTCGAGGCGGGCACGGGACCTGACCAGGGTTATCTGTCGCTCCTCGCGCGGCGCTTCGTCAGCCGGGTCGTGCTCGGAGAGGGGGAGCACATCGATGATGCGATCGCCGGAGCGATCGCGGTCGGCATGGCCCGCGCGGCGCGCTTTGGCAGGGCACCCGTTGCCAGGGATCTCGAATACGCACTCAGCGCACTTGGTTATCTGAGCACGCAGACCAGTGACCGCGTGGCACAGCGCGCAGCGCTGACCGGTGGCGTCGCCCACGACCTGTGGCGTCGCCGCGGACTCGTCGAGCGCTTCTCGATGGAGATGCTCTCGATGACCGGCGAGGATGCCGGGACGGCCCTCTTCTCGCAGTCGAACCCCTAGGTCTCCTGGCGTTCAGCTGGCCGAGCTGACCTCGCCGCGTGGCGACATGGCAAACGCGCGGTACATGACGATGTGCCTGCCGACGTGGGGAACCTCGAAGACCGGTCCGTAGGTCAAGAACCCCTCGCGCGCGTAGAACCCCTCGGCGGTGACGCGCGCATTGCACCAGATCAGCGCGGGCTCACGCTCCGTGATGTACGCGACGACCGCGTTGAGGACGAGTCTGCCGAATCCCTCGCCCTGACGCTTCGCATCGGTTGCCACCGCGCGGAGCCGCCAGGGACGATGCTCCCTCGCGAGCAAGACGATCGGACCGTACGCGGCCGGTGGCTCCTCGCGATAGACCGTCGCGGTCGAAAGGACGCGTGGATCCGCGCCCTCGGTCAGCCCGAAGGTGACCGCAGATGCGAACGCAGGGTCATCGGTCGTCTCAGAGAGTGGACGATTCGGAAGCAGTACGAGATGGCGGAGTTCGTAGGTGCGCGACGGGTCGACGATCTCCACACGCACATCCATGTCCTGAAGGGTAGTCCTCGCGCGCGCGGACGCGTCGCGACACGATCTCGCGCGCCACGTTCGGCGTCAGACCGCCGGGGCGCGGACTCGAACCGGCCCGGTCGGATTGGCGCGCGTCGTGTGGCGCGCGCTACGACCTCGATGCCCGACTGTGCACCTCGGCTCGAGCCGTACCCGCAAAGGCGAGATCGGCGATGTGCAGCGCGCGCGCAAGACTGGCGTCTCCCGGAAGGAGTTCGAGGTGCGCGGACAGTTGATCGCGAACCAGGGGAAGCAGCGACCTTCTCCCTTCGACGAGCGTGACGACCTCGTGTGCCGCATCGAGTGGCGAGAGCCTTTGGCCGAGCGCGATCACGGTCTCGACCAGCTGTCTCACATCGGGGTCGCTCTCGAGCAGGTTGATGATCTCGGAGGCGAAGGCCGCAACCGAATCGGTAGGGCTGGTCGCGCGCCCGAATGCGCGCTTGGCGACGACGTGGCCACCGCGTGACTCAAGCGCGAGGCGCAGTGTCGCAAGAGTGTCACGCGGGGCAGACCGATCGGTGCAAAACGTGGCGAATCTCGTCGCGCCGAGCTCGGGGAGTGCGTCGAGCGCCCTTCGCATCGCCCTTCCCATTCCGCTCCGGAATCTTCCGAACCCCCCGGACCGCGTGCCGAGTACGACGAGGTCGCAGGAGACAATCTGGTCGAGCGAGAGGTCGCGTACCCGTTCGATCGAAACCTTCGCGCCCGACCGCGTGAGAAGGTCGGCGAGTCTCCTCGCCGTCTGTTCCGTCGGGCCGCCCTCGCCATCGAAGGCGACGACGATCGTCGAGAAATCTGTCCGATCCGGGGTCGTTGGTCGCGGGGCGAGATGGTCAAGCATCGCCTCTGCCGCGCGGCGCCCCTGCGCCATCGCCTCGACGACCGAGGATGGTCCAATCAGCGCATCGCCCGCGACGTACACCCGGTCGACCGAACCGAGGGCGGCGCTCAGGCGACCGATCTCTCGCACGAGCGAGAGCTCGCTGATCTGGCGGTGCCGGGCGAACGCGGGCGCGCCTGCCGCGGGAAGTCCACTCGCCTGGAGCCGTCGGTCGAGAACCTCGGGCGAACGCCGCGTGATCGGCTTTGAGGGCGAGAGCCCCGCGAGCGCGGGATCGATGCGGTATCCCATCGCCATCACGACGAGGTCGACGCGTTCTGCTGTGATCTGGTCCTTGTCGACGGTGGGCAGCGTGTTGGCGCTCTTCTGATGGGTTGCGCTCAAGATCGCGCGAGCGACGCGGCCCTCCGCGCCCTCGAGTCGCGTCAGCGTCTGGCCGAACCGGATCTCGACTCCCTCGGCACGCGCCTCGTCGAGTTCGTCGGGTCGCACCGGCGCGAAGTGCTCGTCCATCCAGTCGATGCAGATCGCCCTCGCGCCGAGCCTCCGGGCGAGTTGCGCCACATCCATCGCGGTGTTGCCCGCTCCGAGCACCAGCACCGTTGGGGATCGAGGCCCTTGCTGGTCACGGGGCCCGAGCAGTGCGAAAGGTCGCGCATCGGCGAGCGCCGAGCCCGCCTCGGTGAGAAATGTCGTTGCGTCGACCACCCCGTCGAGATC
>DAIDIA010000218.1 GCA_027459565.1 Acidimicrobiaceae bacterium
AACATGCTACTACGGTTCATAGTAGTAATTGCTATTCGTCCCGAATGACTCTTCGCTGAGATCGACGCGGTCTGGGGCTCCTATGTGCGACCGATGCGGAAGGCGTGCGCCGAACCGAATTAGTAGATCAACTCGCCACGACGATCTGGGCCACGTAGCTGCCAGTTGCGATAAGGAAGCCCACAGCCATCAAGTAGGAGGCTCCGTTGCTTTGGCCGTCCATAAGGAAAAGTAAACCTCCAAGCCCAGCGACGAGGATGCCCCCAAGGGCCGCGACAGCCCAACTCACTACCCCCCGTCCGTACGGGAGTGCAACTGCGACCACTATCATCGCCCCGACTGCGAGATTTCTTCTCCAGTTTGCTCCAATGTTGCTCCAATATTTTGCAATACGGTTGCGCCGCGACGCTCATGGGGCCAGTGAAAAGCCCGAATTTCCAGCGTTTCCCAGTTTCTCCCACATCTAACTTCGGATTAGGAATCCGATGCTCTATCCCCTGAGCTACGAGGTCATTATTGCCTCTTATTACACCACCTTGTGATCATGAGCCTCTCAGCACAACCACGTCACAACCAGCGGGTGGTACCAACCCATAACTCACACCATTCAATCACGTGAGCGTTTTGCAATCCTGCACGGCGAGATTCAATAGGTTGCTCGATGGGCAATATAAGGGTTCACCATCAACCACGCAGAAGCCAAGGCAATTCCAAAAGTCTGCACAACCATTGGCGGTGAAGACGTCATGGAGGAGTTACGTGTCGCCTTTTTCACTCTGCAGTCCAACCAACGAGTGATCAGGGTACAGCCGCGGGCCGATTGCGTAAAGTGGCACGTTGGTCATATCCTCCTGCTCACGGTAGTCGGCCAGTGAGAAGCGCCACGCTTCACTCGGCTGGAAGCGGTCAATGTAGCTTCGCAAACTCTTTGCCTGCAGATTCACCTCGGCCTTGACTTCGATCGGCACCAAGGCACCGGAGCGTTCGATAGCGAAGTCAAGCTCGGCCTTACCGTTCTCGGGCGCCCAGTACATCGGTACCGAGTGACGCGCGGCAACGATCTGCTGCAGCACATACTGCTCGGTCAACGCCCCCTTGAACTCTTCGAATATCCCGGCGCCTCGCAACAGCACTGAAGCTTCAAGACCCGAGAGGGCGCCGAGCAGGCCGATGTCGTGAAGAAACAACTTGAATATCTTGGCGTCTTCGTATGCGCGAACTGGACTGGCCGGCTTGGTGAAACGGGTCACCTTGTGTGCGAGGCCAGCATCGCACAGCCATTGGAGCGCGTCTTCGAATTCGCGCGCTCGAGCACCTTCGCGAACGCGTCCGAGAATGAAGCGTTTGTTCTCGCGCGCTAGTTGGCTGGGTAGCGACGCCCAGATGTCAGCGATGCGGCGGCTAACGGTCGCGGTGGCATACTTGGCAAAGTCGTTCTCGTAGCCGCGGATGATGTCAAGTTGTACCGTGCGTACGATGTCGAAAGAGTCGCCCGCCGCGTGTCGAGCGACGGCCTCGGGCATACCACCGACGAACATGTATAGACGTAAGAGTTCGGTTAGACGATCTGCGTACGATCCGATCAATGGCCAGTCCTGCTGAAGAACTAGGTCAGCCAGCTTCGCTTCGCCGGCGCCGCGCAGGAACTCGTCAAAGTCGAGCGGGTGTAACTCGATGAAGTTGACTTTGCCGACCGGAAACGAGGCGTTGGTACGTATGGCTACGCCCAGCAGCGAGCCAGCGACCGCGAGATGGATGTCGGGGCGCTCCTCGGCGAAGTACTTGAGGGAAGTCAGCGCCCGCGGTACTTCTTGGATCTCATCGATGACGACCAGCGTCGAGGTGGGGTCGATTGTTTTACCAGCGGCGATCTCAAGACCGCGAATGATGCGTCCTGGTTCGAGATCGCCAGCGAAGATCGAGGCGACGGAACGGTCGCGTTCGCAGTTGACGTAGGCGACCTGCTCGTAGTGGGATCGTCCGAACTCCCGCAGCAACCACGTCTTGCCGACCTGGCGCGCTCCGCGCAACACCAGGGGCTTACGGGCCGGATCGTTTTTCCACGACTCAAGTAAGCGAAGTGCTCGTCTATCCATTCCTAGAGAATACTCGATTTACACATATAAAGGATGACTTCTGTGTAAATTTACACAATTTAAGTATCACTTTCTTCCGCTTTCACGCGGTCTAGTAACGATTTCTTGGGAGGTTGCTCCATATTTCGGCAACTCGACTGCACACCTTCCCATTTCGGGCCAGTGAAAAGCCCCAATTTCCAGCGTTCCCGAGTTCTTCCCACGTCAATCTTCGGATTAGGAAACCGATGCTCTATCCCCTGAGCTACGAGGGCGGGACTTCCGCGTGAAGTTCCGCGAGTAATACGACACCAAGCCTACGTCGCGCGCACTCAGAGTCGTTATTGCAAGAAAGCGTGACGCTGGACCCAAGCCAACGACATCTTTGCCCTCCGTTTGTTTGGGCGGAAAGTAAGAAGCGCCGTGATGTCTTGAGCAGCATGAAGGTAGATACACGTCTGTCTCTCTTGGGCAGCGAATCCCTCTGGCAACCACCAGTGCTCAACGTCTCTCCTCAATCGCTCCGACATTTCGTTCAACACGCCGACAAGTTGGCGACTCTGGGTCCTAGAAAGCCCCGCCGACTTCCTTCCAGAATTCTCAGGGTCGATCAACGATCTACTGATCCCGTACGCGTCGAGTGTCGCCGCCAGATTCTTCGATCATCATCGTGTGTTGATTCCCCATTACCGTGAAAGGTGCCAAAGGAGATCAGTTTGAAACTGCCACACGCGAAGACCACCGCTGGCGTGATCGTGCATCAACCCTCCCATCGAC
>DAIDIA010000219.1 GCA_027459565.1 Acidimicrobiaceae bacterium
CGGTCGGCACCATCAGCGCTCCCTGGTACCGACCCTGCACCCCATAGAGCAGCGTTGCGAGCGCGACGACCGTCTTGCCGGACCCGACGTCGCCCTGGAGGAGCCGGTGCATCGGAGCCGGCGCGGCGAGATCCGCCGCGATCTCCGCGAGGGCGCGATCTTGTGCACCGGTCAGCGCGTAGGGCAGCGCGCGGAGGAACGTCCCGACAAGATCGGGAACGTCGCCACCGGGTGCGAGGCGATGGGCGATGCCGCGTGCGAGGCGCTCCTCGGCGCTCTTTCTCATCACGAGCGAGAGCTGGAGACGCAAGAGCTCATCGAACGCGAGTCGGCGCCGCGCGAGGTGTCTTCGTGCCATCTCGCTCGGGTGATGGATCTCTTGAAACGCGGTCGTCCGGTCGACGAGGCCGAGCCGGTCACGCAGCGGACGATTGAGCGGGTCGGCGAAGTCCTTCGCGCGCGCGAGCGCCTCTTTGGTGTAGCGGCCGAGGTCGCGCGAGGTCACCTTGGCCTTTTGGGATTGGGGATAGATGGGGATGATTGCGCCGGTCTGATCTCCGACGAGATCGACGATCGGATTCGTCATCGTGAGCCTGTTGCGGAAGGCCTCGACCCTTCCGAAGACCACGACCTCCTCGCCCTCGTGGAACTGGTCCCTTCGATAGGGCTGATTGAAAAAGGTCAGCGTGCACACGCCGCTCGAGTCGGCGACCTTGACGTCGACGATCGACCGGCGCCCCTGCGAATAGCGCGCGGTGACCGCGACGACGCGCGCCTCGAGCATCGCCTCCTCGCCGATCTCGACCTCGCGGATCAAAGAGGGATGCGAGCGGTCCGCGTACCGGCGCGGGTAGGTCATCAAAAGGTCCAGCACGCTTGCGATTCCCATCGCGCCAAGCGCCCTCTGGCGCGCAGGACCGATGCCACTCAGCTCGGCAACCGAGATCTTGGCAAGCTGGGTGAGTCGGCGTCCTGGCCCGGACACCCGGTCCGCGGCGTCGCCGTCGCCGGGAACGCGGCTCGATGCCTTACTCAAGAGCCACCAGCAGCTCGGCGTGATGCTGGCCGCCCTCGAGGGCCTCGACCTCAAGGCGCGGATGACGCTCTCCGATGCTCGAGGCGATCGCCTCGAGGTCATCGGCACCGATCGCCGCACCTCCATAGATCGTGATGATCTCGTGGCGGTCCTCGGCCAGACGGTCGACAAGCATCGTCGCCGCACCAACGAGGTCACGGGCGACGCCGAGAATCTTCGATGCCGAGATCGCGAGGAGGTCTCCGGGGTGCACCTCGCCGGCGTCGGTGAGGGCGTCGCGAATCGCCCGCGTCACCTCGCCGGTTGTGACGTCGCCGAGCATGCGTCGCATCGTCTCGGCGTTGGCCCTTGCACTCTTTGTCGGATCGAAGTGCACGATCGTCGAAGCAGCCGCCGCCGCGTCGGGCGCCTCGATCACCTCGACGGCCACCTCGTGCAGGCGTGCGACCTCATGCGCGATCGCGAACTCGTTCTTGTTGTTCGGAAAGATGATGACCTCCCGGGCATGCGCGAGATCGATCCCCGCGAGGAGCTCCTTGGTCGACGGGTTCATCGCCGGGCCACCCTGGAGCACCACATCGACACCGAGGGATCGATAGATCCACTCCATCCCCTCGCCGTCGACGACCGCGACGAGCCCGAGGTCACGGGGGCCATCTCGATCCTCGCGACCATCGCACACCGAGGTCCGCGGACTCTCGATCACCTCGGCGACCCACTCGCGCTCTTCGACCTGGCTGTCGAGGTCGGTCACCTCGATGGCATACGCGCGTCCAAGCGATCCTGCCGCCTCGACCGCGCCGCCGATGTCGGTCGTGTGCACGTGGCAGCGAAAGGTCGGAGGCGCGCCGACGATGGCGATCGAGTCTCCGATCGTCGACCAACGCTTCGTCAACGCGTCGATCGACGCCTGATCGGTGTCGAGCAACAACAAGACCTCGTAGCGCGCGGCCGCGCCCGGGGTGTGGGCCGGGCCAGCTTGTGGCAACGGCACCACGGCTCTCCTGAGGGTCGCGCGGACATCCTCGGGAAGTTCGAGTCCGACCGAGGAGGAGGTCGCCCCGAAGCGCTGCGCGAGGCACAAGAACAAGAGCAACAGGCCCGCTCCCCCGGCATCGACCACACCGGCGCGCGCGAGCACCTCGAGCTGGTCTGGCGTCGACCAGAGCGCCTCCCTCGCCCTGGCGTAGACCGCGTCGACGAGGTCACCAAGGTCTGTGCCGGTGCCCATCGCGGCACCGGCGCTCGCCCCACCACGTGCCACCGAGAGCACGGTTCCCTCCGATGGCGCGCCGACCGCTCCCCTCGCGGCGGTGCTCGCGAGATCGAGCGCGCGCGCGAGCAGTCGGGCATCGACGAGAGCGGCGCCCGAGAGGGTAGCGAGAAGCACCTGGAGGTACTTGGCCAAGATGATTCCCGAGTTCCCACGGGCGCCGAGCAGCGAGGCTCTCCCGACGACGCGCGCGAGCTCCTCGAAGGTCATTGACCCGCTCGATCCCCTGCTTGTCGCGAGGGCCCCAACGACGGACTCGATTGTCGAGCGCATATTCGTCCCGGTGTCGCCGTCGGGGACGGGAAAGACATTCAACTGGTTGATCGTCGCCTCGAACTCGATGAGCGCGGCGAGATATTCGTCCATCACGGCAACGAGTTCTTGCGCGCGAAATCCGGGGCTCGCCACCTTCGATCTACCGCCAGATCCGAGAGATTCGCATCAGTCGGCCCCGCGACGGACTCCGAGGGGGTGGTCTCGTGCCACGACGGGCGCTGAGGGTGCGGTCGAGTCCCATTCGCAAGGATGGTAATCTTGCGGACCGGCCATCGGGGCGGTTCGGGTCCAATCGGATCAGGAACCATCGGTGGCAATCGCATGCCGAGGGTGTGCGAACTTCGAGCGAGGTGCAGGTCCGTCATGGCAGCGGTTTGTGAAATCTGTGGGAAACACCCGAGTTTTGGTATGAACGTGTCGCACTCGCACCGTCGTACCAAGAGGCGCTGGAACCCCAACATCCAGCGCGTGCGCGCGGTCGTCAACGGTTCGACCAAGCGACTCAACGTCTGCACCTCGTGCATCCGCGCCGGCAAGGTGACCAAGCCCCTGCGTCGCACCTTCACCGCCCAGACCAACGCATAACTGCACGGCCTAAGCCTGAAAGCACCGTCCGACCTCAGATGAGGTGATCGTCGGGACCCGACGTGTGCATTTTGGGTTGGGAACACCATCTCGACCTTCGCTGTCGGGAACGGGGACGTTGTTCTGCTCCTCTCGCCGGTGATCTTCGCGACAGAGACTGCCGGGGCGTGCCGCAGACAGTCTCGAAACTCTGGGGTCAGATCCGCAGTGAGCAGAGGCGCCCAAAGCAGGCGGTCCACTGTTCGGCCCACGGCCACTTCGTCGGCAGATGGAGTTGGCGCCGTCGCGCGGATCGTGTGATTCGACCAGGAAGTGCAAGGAAGCGACGACGGATCGTCTTTGCGACGAGCGGTCCGGTGATCTTGAGACCGAGAGCGCCGACCCAGCGGATGAGGTTGTGCGCGATTGTCGCGAGCACCGCCCAGGCGCCGTTCGCGGAAAAGTTTCCCGACGGGCAGTGCGCGAGCCCGCCGTCTTTCAGGTCTCTGATCGCGAGCTCGACTACCGCATGGCGGCGGTGGTCGGCGTCGAGGGTGACCGCGTCGCCCTCACGGTTCGTGATGAAGGCGTGGTAGCGGAAGGTCGGAAAGAGCGCGGGCTGGGGGTCGGCCAACTTCGTGCGGCGGACGACGAGGCGATGGCTATCGCCATAGGGGGTCTCTGAGACCCACGCCTCACCGTTGTCGGTGTAGTCGATCGGGGTCCAGGCATCTTCGGTGATCGCATCGATCGCCCGTTTCACCGCGGAGTTCTGCGGGGCGGTGATCGAGTAGGCGACCTTGTGCTCCCGGCACGCCTTGATGACAAAGCGTGAGTAGAAGCCCGAGTCGGCGCGCAGCGTGAGCGGACCGGACGACCCGGCACGGCGGACCCGTCCGACGAGCTCGCGCACGAACCGCTCGGCGCCGCGTCCCGATCCGGCCGAGCCCTTTCTGAACCGGATGTGGAGGACCTCCCCGGTGTCTGCGCGGGTCCCGAGCAGCGGGTGGTAACCGAGGACCTTGGTGTAGCCGAACGCGGCGCCCTGTTTTTGGTCCCCATGCACCGGGGCGATCGTCGAGTCGATGTCGATGGTCATCGCTTCAGTGCCCGGTCCAGCACCGGCGGACCACGCTCGGGTGAGGAGTACCTCGGCGAGCCTGTCGAGCTGACGGACGTGCCCGAAAGAAAAGCGCCGGAGGAAGGTCCCGAGCGTCGACGGTGCCATCACCCGATGGCCAAGCACCTCCGCGGTCGCCCCTGAGCGGAGTACGTCGGCGTCGTCGATGAAGTTCGCCCCCGCCACCATCGCATGCACGAGCGTCGCGACCCGCCGACCAGGGAACGGGTGAATGTCGACCAGCTCTTGCGCGAGCTCTTCGAGGCCGAGTTTCTCCGAAAGCACCGCGACGAGCGCGAGCCCTGCATCGGCCACCGCGTGGTCGTCGTCGAACATCACGGACAAGCGCGACGGACTGTGCGAAGATGGCATCGAAAAGGTGCCTTTCTGATCGGTCGAACGGGGTGTGTGAGAACTCCCATTCTCCCTGATCGGGGCACCCTTTCCGCGGATGGTCAGTTGATTAGAGACCTACCCGCGCGGTGGAACCAGGCTAAGGGGCGGCAGCTCAGATCCTTCCTGGAAGTGGCGGGCAACAACCCGCCATGACCTGATCCTCGTGAACTGATCCACCCATTGTGCGAGTCCTGTGCCCAAGATTGGGCAGGGAGGACTGCACACGATGAAGCGACGCCGCCACACCCCCGAGCAGGTGATCCGCAAGCTCGCCGAGGGCGAGAAGCTCCTCGGCCAGGGGCAGAGCATCGAGGAGGT
>DAIDIA010000220.1 GCA_027459565.1 Acidimicrobiaceae bacterium
CGTCGGAATGAACCCCGGACCGACAGCGTTGCAGCGCACGCCACGAGGTCCCCACTCGAGCGCGGTCAGGCGGGTGAGCGCCACGATTGCGGCCTTCGACGGGCTGTACGCACCGAGGAGCGGATCGGCATTGGGCGCGGCGATGGAGACGATGTTGACGATTGATCCCTTCCCCTTGTCGAGCATCGATCGGCCAAACGCCTGCGTGCAGGCGAACGCACCAACCAGGTTGACCCGCAGGACATCATTGAAGTCCGCGATCGAGACGTCTTCGAGTGCGCCGAAGCGCCAGATCGCCGCATTGTTCACGAGCACATCCACATCTCCAACCGACCCGGCGATCGCCCTGACCTGATCGGCCTCGCCGATGTCGCATCGGATCACATCATCGTCACCCGCGACGTCAAGGCGAACGACCTCATAACCGTCGCGCACGAGCTGATCCGAGATCGCTGCGCCGATACCGCGACCCGCGCCAGTAACGACCGCCCTCACTTGGTCATTCCGACCGTGTCGACCGCGGCGGGACGCGGCAGGTGGGCGATGATGCTCATCGTCACACCACCGTCGACCAGCAGATTCTGGCCGGTGATGTACGAGGCCTGCGACGATCCGAGGAAGGCGACGGCAGCTGCGATGTCCTCGGATGATCCGAGCCGGCCGAGCGGGACCTTCGATTCGCGTGCCTCGCGGATCGAAGGGTCCGAGTAGATCGGTTCGGACATCCCCCCGTCGATGAGTCCCGGAGCGACGCAGTTGATCCGGATTCCGAGATGGCCCCATTCGACCGCCATCTGCTGCGTCAACAGCGCTACTCCCGCCTTGGCCGCGCCATATGAACCCGCGTTGGGGCCCGGCGCGACTCCGTTCATCGAGGTGATGTTCACGATTGCGCCGCCACCGGCCTTTGCCATGCGTCGGGCGGCGGCCCTCGCGACGATGTAGGTGGCAGTCAGATTGACCCGCAGAACAGCCTCGAACTTCGCGAGTTCGAGGTCCATCAGCGGGCCGAACCGGACGATCCCGGCGTTGTTGACGACAAGCCCGGGTGTCTCGCCGAAGGCGTCGAACGTTGCCTCGACGGCCGGTTCGTCGGCGACATCCACACCGACACCGATCGCTCCGGCGATCTTCGATGCGGCTGTCGTGACCGCTTCGCCGTCGACGTCGAGCATCGCGACCGTCCATCCATCATCGGCCAGCCGATTCGATATTGCGAACCCGATCCCGCGGGCCGCTCCGGTAACGACTGCTAGCGCCACGACGACCTAACCTTTTGCATATGGACTCCCGACAGATCGTCCGCCAGTTCCTCACGGCCGTGCAAACTTGCGATCTTGACGGCGTCGAAGGTTGCTTTGCTGTAACCGCGCGCTACGCGAATGTCCCGCACGAGCCCGCGGTCGGACGCGCGGCGATCCGCGCCCTTCTCGAACCGATTCTGAAGAGATCCTCGGCGGTGAGATGGGAGATCGTCAGCGAGTGCTACCTCGAGCGCCGGGCCTTCCTCGAGCGAGTCGACCACTTCGTCATCGACGGCGTCGACTACGCGGTCGCATGCAACGGCGTGTTCGAACTCGACCCCGAGGAGGGGGTGATCACCGAGGTGCGCGACTACGTCGATCTTGGTCCATGGCGCGCGACGATCGCGCCGGTCCTCGCGTAGTTCGCTCTGCGCTATGTCTGAGAGATGCACGCGAGGCGTGTCAGTTGACTGCGATGGAAGGTCGGTCACGGATTGACAAGGTCCCAGGTGAGCAGGACGTCTGACCACGAGAGGATCTGCTCGCCGCGCACGCGGGACCGGGTGGGCCACGGCCGGGAGAGGTCGACAGACCGGCCCGAACGGTAGAGGTGGCGAAAACGCGACCGATCACCGAGGATGGCAATGTCCTTGCTCGGATCGCCGTCAAGGACGAGGAGGTCGGCGCGCATGCCGGGTTCGACGGTTCCCACCTCACCGACCTCGCCCATGGCGATCGCCCCGTTCTTCGTCCCGCAGGTGATCGCCTGGAGCGGGGTGAGTCCAAGCTGGTCGACGAAGACCTCCATCTCGCGAAAGTGCCAGTGGCCATAGGGCGTAATGGAGAACCCGCTCTCTGAGCCACACAACAGGGGAACGCCGGCGTCGTATGCGGTGCGGATCATCGCACCGGTCTGTTCCATCTCGTCGCGGAACACCCCGAGGGCGCTCGACGTCGCGCCCGCCTTGGCACCGTATTCGGCAAGGTTGGCAAGGAAGGTAAAGACGGGACAGAGCGCACTCTTTGCCTCGATGACCGCCTCGAGCGCCGCCTCGTCCATGAACGAGGCGTGGAAGATGATATCGACACCGGCCTTTGCGCAATCGAGCGTTGCAACGGCACCGCGGCAGTGCGCGACCACCGGAACACCGAGCGCGTGCGCGGTGTCACAGACGACCTTGAGCTCCTCGCGCGTCCAGACCTGGTACTCGCCCTTTCTCGTCGGAATGTTTCCCGTCACATGGATCTTGATGACGTCAGCGCCCTCCTTGATCTGTCGACGCGTCGCCTGCACCATCTCGTCCTTGTTGTTCACCACCTCGGCGTAGCCCGCGATGCCAGCGTTCGGGATCATCCGTCCGGCCGTGCCGCCGACCGAGGTCATCAACGCGTAGCCACCCGAGCGCATCGTCGGTCCCTCGACCATTCCCGCGTCGATCGCCTCGCGCAATGCTGGTCCGATGTTGTGGATTCCGTCGACATCGAGAAAGCTCGTCACCCCGGCTCGGAGGATCTTCGCGACATTGAATGCCGCGAGCATCGCGGCGAACGCCGGCTCCCGGTGATTGAACAACTCGTCGTTCGAGGCAGGCTCGCCGAGCGTCACGTGGCAGTGGGCATCGATCAATCCGGGCATCACGGTCAGACCATCGACCACGACCGTTTCCACCTCGGCCATCTGGCCAGCAGCGGTGTCGGCCGGAGGTCCGACGGCGGCGATCCGGCCACCGTCGATCAATACCGAGGTATGCGGAGATGGAGGAGATCCCGAACCATCGATCAGCGTTCCGCCACGCAGCAACACCTTCGACATGGCCACCCCCCGAACGCGAGTCTGCAGAGTAACTACCCGGTGTCCTAGCGAGACCCTCCATCGAAGTCAGATCAAACCAACGGAACCAGCCACTACTATAGACCCGGGTCAGCCCCGTTTCCTTGGCGAGACGGTGCCCAATGCGACAAGGGACACGGATGGATCTCGGACTTGAGGGAAGGCGCGCGCTGGTCGCCGCGGCGACCTCCGGTCTTGGGCTCGCCACCGCTCAGGCTCTTGCACGCGAGGGTTCCCGAGTCGCGATCTGCGGACGGAGCCGCGCGCGCATCGACGAGGCGATCGCGCTCATCGGACCCGGCACAGTCGGCATTGTCGCCGATCTCTCGAGCCCTGCCGGTGCGAGCGCGTTCGTCACCGAGGCGATCGCTGCCCTTGGCGGAGTCGACATCCTCGTCATCAATGCCGGTGGGCCCCCACCGGGGACATTCTCAACGACGCGTCTTGAGGACTACGAGCGCGCGATTGCGCTCAACCTCCTCTCCGTGATCGCCATGTGCGAGGCGGCAGTTCCGGAGATGATCGCGCAGCACTACGGTCGGATCTTGGCGATCACCTCAGTCACGGTACGTCAGCCGATCGCCAATCTCATCGCCTCGACGACCGCCCGCAGCGGAGCCACGGGATTTCTGAAGACGCTTGCGACCGAGGTCGCTCCACTTGGCATCACCGTGAATTCGATTCAGCCCGGATACCACGCGACCGCTCGCGTACGTGGACTCGTCGGCGAGGACCTCTCCCAGCTTGCTGCCGACATTCCCACAGGGACACTCGGCGATCCGGGTGACTTCGGGGCCCTCGTCGCAGTGCTCTGTTCGGACAGGGCGGGCTTTGTCACCGGGGCGGCGATTCCCGTCGATGGTGGACAGTCGGGCGGGTTACAGTGACGCCATTACTGACGCAGGGATGGAGGACCCGATGACATTCTTCGCACGCGTCGACAAGGATCGCTGCATCAGTTCGGGGAAGTGTGTCGGAGACAGACCAAGTCACTTTCGCTTTGATGACAGTGAACTCGCGGAGGCCATCCCCCTCGTCGAGATCGAGAATCCCGCGGACTTCTACGCGGTGGTTCGCAACTGTCCCGGCGATGCGATCTCCATCGTCGACGATGACGGCAACGAGATCGCGATCCATTGACCGACGTCCAGGCTTCGCCTTTATTGGAGATGCCTGACCGCGTCAGCTTCGGCGTAGCGCTTTACACGGGCCAGCACCTCGCCAGCACATCGGGGGCCCGATACCGAGATGCCGTCGCGCTCGCCCAGGCGAGCGAGGCCGCGGGCTTTGACGTCTTCTGGGTGAGCGAGCATCACGGCTTTCGCGACGGATACCTCCCCTCCCCTCTCGTCCTCCTCGGTGCGCTCGCCGTCTCGACGTCGAAGATCACGCTTGCGAGCGGTGTCGCGCTCGGCGTGCTCTATGACCCGATCCGACTCGCCGAAGACGCTGCGGTGGTCGACCACCTCTCCGGCGGTCGCCTCATACTCGGTCTCGGTGTTGGTTACCTCGACTCCGAGCTGAAGATGTACCGCATCGACAGATCGGGCCGTGGCCGGCTCCTGAGTGAGACGATCGACGTGCTGCGCCTCGCATGGAGGGGCGAGCCCTTCTCCTACGAGGGCCGGCAGCTGAACCTCCGCGACGCGCTCGTGACCCCCGCCCCGACGCGGGCCGAGGGCATCCCCATCTGGCTCGGAGGATACGCACCGGGCGCGCTCCGTCGGGCGGCGCTGCTTGCCGACGGCCACCTCGTCGGACGCGGACAGCGCGAGGTCGTCAGCGCGAGCGCGGACCTGATCCGCGCCGAGATCGGCGAGAGGAAAACAGGGTTCAGTTTCGGAGTCAACGTCACCGTCGTGCTGACCGATGAGAGGGGTCATTCGCAGTCCGCGCTCGCAGGGTTCGAGGCGCAACAGCGCGCGTACGAGCTCGTGCAGCGCGACACCGACGTCTACGCAGGGAGAATCCCGAACGCCAAGCGGACCGACGAACTCGCGCTCGGGTCAATCGAGAATTACGTCAACGCGAGAGGTAGCGCAGAGGAGATCCAGGACGCGCTCGCGGACTATCTCGTTAGTCTCGCAGATTTCGATCACGTCCATCTCGCGCTCCGTCTGATCTTTCCGGAGCCTTCGATAGAAGACCAGATCGAAAGGATCGCCGCCTTCGGCGAGACGGTGCTGCAACCACTTCAAGAGCGCATCAACTCGTCACGGGAGACAAGATCCCGGTGACAACGACTCAACCGAACCTCACGTCCAACCCGACTTTCCTCCACACTGGCAAAAGCACCTCTCAACAAGGAGATCACCATGTTCCGCCATATCGTCCTCTTGAAGCTCGTCGACAGCACGACACCCGCGGAGATCACGGAGATCCGCGATGCGTTGCGCGGGCTCCCGGAGGTGATCGATGAGATCAGGCACTACGAGATCGGCATCGACAGAGGACTCGCCGAGGGGAACGCCTCGATCTGCGTTGTCGGCGACTTCGACAGCCCGGAGGACTATCTCGCCTACGCGAACCATCCTGCCCATCTCGCGCTGATCGCCGAGCGGATCAAGCCGATCCTCGCGCAGCGCTCGGCGATCCAATTCGACCGCCCGAACTGATCTCGCCCCGATCAGCCAAACCCCGATCAACCAAGGGAGCGCAACTATGTCGAGCCTGAACATCCGCGGCGGATCCCGCGCATTTCGTTTTGGCATCCTGCACATGAGCAGGGTCACATCCGGAGCGTCCCTCCTCGAACAGGCGCGCAAGATCGAGGCACAGGGGTTCTCAACCTTGTTGTTCAGCGATCACTTCGAACGTTCGCCGGTCGCACCGATACCCGCGATGGCTGCCGCCGCTGCTGCGACGGATCGCCTCCACATCGGAACCCTCGTGCTGTGCAACGATTTCCGCCATCCGGCAGTTCTCGCCAAGGAGGCACTCACCCTCGAGCTGTTTGCCCCAGGGCGCATCGAGCTTGGAATCGGCGCCGGGTGGATGAATCAGGACTATGACCAATCCGGTATCCGCAACGAGCGACCCGGAGTGCGCATCGAGCGACTCGAGGAGGCCATCGACATCCTTCGCCAGCAGTTCGACAATCGGGTGACGAACCACTCGGGCGCCCACTACTCGATCGCGGAGATGCCTGCGATCCCGGCGACGACACAAGGTGGCCACATCCCGATACTGATCGGCGGAGCGGGCCGCAGACTGCTGGGTCTCGCGGCGCGCACTGCGGACATCGTCGGTCTCAACTGGAACGTGCGCGCGGGCGTCGTCGGTAACGATGCAATTGCATCGGGGATATCGGAGGCGACCGAGGAGAAACTCTCGTGGATACGCGAGGCAGCGGGTGAGAGGTTTGCATCGATCGAACTCCACGCGCAGTGCTACCTCTTGTCGATCACCGATCGCCCGATTGAGACAATCGAGACGTGGCTCGGCACGCTTGGAGTCGACCTCGATCCTGAATTGATGCTCGAATCTCCCCACGTCCTTGTCGGCT
>DAIDIA010000221.1 GCA_027459565.1 Acidimicrobiaceae bacterium
TAGGACGGGGGGATCGACCAGACACAGAGGAGGTCGCCCGATGACGAGCCCAATGGTGCCACCCAGTCCAATGGTTGCGCCCGGTCCCCGCTACGCCTTCTACGGACGGGTCTCGACCGAGGACGAACAGGACCCGACGCTCAGCTTCCCGCGCCAGCTCACCAACGCCGAGCGCCTCGTCGCAGAGTCGGGCGGGCGGATCGTCGCGCACTACTACGACATCGAGTCCGGCACACGTGCCTATGCCGATCGCGGCTCGGGCAACGTCGCGGGCTTCAACATCGCGATCCCGCGCGACGGTGGCCTGGCGGACCTCCTCGCCGACGCGCGACGTCGGCCCGTGCACTTCGAGCGCGCCATCGTCGAGTCGATCAGCCGATTGAGCCGCAACTCCTCGGTCGCGTTCAGAGTCGAGGACGAACTGCGCCAGGCGGACGTGCGGCTCTGCGCGTCGGACGAGCCAATCGAAGAGTCCTTCGGGACGATCGTGCTGCGACACGTGAACATCGGCATCGCCCGTGGCTACCACCACGAGCTGATGGTCAAGTCCCGCCAGGGACTGGAGACCTCGACGCGCCAGGGCTGGCACACCGGAGGCGTCGCCCTCTTCGGCTACCGCTTCGTCACCCACGAGCACCCGAACCCGCACAAGGCGAGCCGCGGCAACCTGAAGCGCACGCTCGAACTCGACCCCGTGCGCGCACCGGTCGTCCGCGCGATTTACGACGCCTACCTCGCGAGCGGTGTCGGGCTGCTGCAGATACGTGACCGGATGAACGCGGACCTCGACCGTTACCCGCCGCCGATCCCGATCGCGCCGACGACGGCCCTCGGCCGCTGGAGCCGGTCCTCCATCCGCGAGGTGCTCCGCAACCCGAAGTACACCGGGTACCAGGTCTGGAACCGCAAGGCCCGCAAGTCCGGCCACAACCATGAGAACCCGCCCGAGGCCTGGATCTGGTCGGACGAGCCTGCGCACCCGGCGATCGTGACTCGCGAGGAGTACGACGCGGTGCAGCTGCGCGCGAAGGCGAACTCGCGGTCGCGTCAGCACGTCACCGCGACCGAGGCACGTCCGACGGCGCGGACGAACTACCTCTACCGCGGGCTCCTCCACTGCGGCATCTGCGGGCTGCGCATGTGGGGCAACCATCGCCGCAACTCGACTTACTACTCCTGCCAGCCAACCCATCAACGCTCGTCGAACATCCCCGAGGGCCATCCGAAGCACGTCTACCTGAACGAGGCTCGGCTGAACGGCGCACTGCTCGACTTCCTTGGAACCGCGCTGTTCGGACCCGAGCGCCGCGGCTACTGGGAGCGCTGCCTCACAGTCGCCGACGAGCCCGGCAGGGAAGCGCCCCCCGCGAGCCGTGTCGCGGAGATCGAGTCCGAGATCGCCGACCTCGAACGACGTCTCGACAAACAGATCCTCAACCTTGAAGCCGACGAGATCACGCCGAGCCTTCGTCGTCGCATCGCGCAGCGTGTCGCCGAGCTTGAGGAGGCGATCGCCGAACGCAGGCAACGAATGATCGCGCTCGCCGACCAGTCGGCAACAGAGCCGCCTATGTTGGCCGACGTGGCACCGCTGCTCGATCGCCTGCCACTCCTCGCGGATCGGCTCGTCGAACTCGACCAGAGCGACCTGCGGGTGCTGTTCGAGGTCGTCCAGCTCGAAGTCGCCTTCCACCCCGACGACGACGACGCGATCGACGTCGGCGTCACCCTCAGCGACCACTGGCAAGCGCCAGTCCTCCGCGAAAGTGCGGAGGACTGGATAGCGCCCCCGGGAGGACTCGAACCTCCGCACACGGTTTAGGAAACCGATGCTCTATCCCCTGAGCTACGAGGGCGGGACCTCTATATGAAGCTCCGCGCGCTTATTGACTCTAAGCCTACGTCGCTTGCCCAAGGCAGTTTCTGTGGGGAGATGTTGTGCGATGCGAATGACGGGGTGTTTTGCCTCATGATTGAATTGGCTCAACGGACCACAGAGCGCGTCTGGGGAATTGGTCAAGTCACTCTCTTGTGCACACGTGAACGACGTATCGATGCTGCGTGCCCCATGCGTCGGAATGATGCAGGGTTGAGGCTGCGGGATTCAAGCAGATCAAATCCCTGGACATCTCTGCTTCTGTCGCGTACATCGGGGTGTCTTCGTCGGAGGGGAATCGCGTTCCCTTGGTGCGCATCGTCAGAAACGACTACCTCTTTCCCCGCATAGCCCGTCGAAGAATCGCGTCATATTGATCAAGACCTTCTCGGAGCAAGCGCGCCTCTGGCCCTGAGGCAATCCCCACGCGCTCTGGAATGACACCCCAGATCGGCACCCGCTGTTCATTCCACCAAGCGATCGTCTCTTCGAGATCGTTCGTTCCAAGTCGCGCGGCGCAGATGACGATACCCCGCGGGATCTTATTGTCGATCATTTCCAGCGTGGCGAGCACCCGAGAGAGTTCGACTCCGCCAGCCCGGGTTGGAATGACGACAGCATCGGCCAGCGCGAGTGCAGCCTGAACGATCCGCTCGTCTCCCGGTGGAGTGTCGACGACCCCAAGTCCTTCGTGCCGGGTCATTGCGCGGTTCACCGTTCGCTCCGAAGGTGCTTCGACAATCGTCACGCCTTCGACGGGACGCTCTTCGAGCCACTCGGCAGATGATGCCTGACGGTCCGCGTCGATGAGCAGCACAGGGTCATACCCCTCGGCGGCGGCAGCAGCCGACAGGTAGACGGCGGTGGTCGATTTGCCGACCCCGCCTTTGACATTGGAAACGACGATGTTCACAGAGTGCACTCTAGGCATCCGGCGGCATGCTCCGCGCAAATGACCGCCGAATATCTCGAAGATCTTGATTGTGCGGCGACGACCATGCATCCAAGAAACCCACGCGAGTTCTCAGGCAGCGGCTCTTGCGGTTTTGCTCAATGGCCCGCAAGAACCCGGGGGCCACACAGCCAGGTCATTCTGGCTGGGCGACCCCCGGATCGGACGTTTTCAAGTGACCGTATCGGTCACATCAATACTGACTACTTGATGCCGTCCTTTCTGAGCGCCGCGAGGCAGGCACCGGTAGTGGTGCAGTTCGTCACATCACCAAGGACCTTCGCCGAGAGTGGTGTTCCCTGCACCTCATTTCCCGTCGTCGCGTTTGCAATGAAGGGCGCATAGGGTCCGAACGTGTTGTTGTACTTGTTGTAGTCGATGGCCCCACTTGCGCCCTCGTAGTTGATCTTCTTGTGCGCCTTCAACAACGCGAGGCACGCGCTGTAGGAGTAGCAGGCGGTTCCCGGCGGGTTGGTCACCTTCGTCATGTCCTTCGCGACCGTTGCGCCGGAGAAGGTTTTCGCGTAGGTGTCGGCAAGAGCGAGGCTGATGACCGCGTCGTAGGCGTAGTTCGCGCCCGAGAGCGGACCTGCTGCGGTCTGGCTCGGGAACAACTTCTTGAACTGCGCCATGAAGACATTGTTCGCCGCCCCCGTGACCGAGGTGCCCATAATCGATGTGAGGTAGGAATGGGCCTTGGCTGTGCCGAACGCCTTGATGAAGTCACTGCTGGTGGTGACATCGGTGCCGATCCACGGGATCTTTGAACCGAGTTGGCTGAACTCCGTCGACAGAACGGCAACTGTCGGCGCGTCAGTCTGGGAGAAGATGACGTCCGGCTTGTCGGCGATGACCTGCGCCACGGTGTTGGTGTATGAGGACTGGTCGCCCTGGATGTTGTAGATGTGAATGACCTTGCCACCCAGTTTGATCCAGGTTGTCTTGACCGGATTCACGATGGTCTGCGCCGCGGCGTCGGAGTAGAAGAGCAGATCGGCCTTCTTGTACCCCCTGATATGGGCATAGGTTGCCATGGCGACTCCGAGCTGGCTGTCCGACGGACTGTCGCGGAAGAGGAACGGGTCGGTCTGGTGATCGCGTCCCGTGTCCCCTCCCTGGAACTCGTCGATGATCTTGTTCGCTCTCAGCACGGGCTCGACGGCGTTGATCTCCTGTGTTGTCGGTCCGATGATCCCGGCGATCCCGCCCCCGGAGAGGAGTTTGAGCAGAGCAGTCTTCCCTTCAACCGGGTCACATCCCGTGTCACCCTGGGGTATCAGGAGCTTCTTGCCAAGGACTCCACCCGCCGCGTTGACCTGCGCCTGGGCGATCTGGGCACCCTGGTAGATGCCCTCGCCAAGGCTCGCCAGCGGTCCAGTGAAGCACGACAGCACGCCGTAGGACACCGTCTTCGTCGCGGCGTTCGCCGTGGCGCTGGTCATGAAAGCTGCTCCTCCGCTGAGAACCGTCGTTGCCGCTAAGGCACCCGCCGCCCCCCGGATGGAGAACATTCTGCTTTTCGTTCTCACCGCATTCCCCCCCTTTTAAAATTTCTTTGAATAGGTTTCCCACTGTCTATTACGACATCCGACCAACGTAAAGGTCAATCACCTCCTCATCGTGCAAAAGCTCCTGGGCCGGTCCGTCGAGCCGGTTCTTCCCGAGCACAAGGACATACCCCCAGTCTGCGTGACGAAGCGAGCGCCGGGTGTTCTGCTCCACGACGCAGATACCGACTCCGGTCGAGGCGACCTTCTCGATCTGCTCCCAGAGCGCGCTCTGGAAGATCGGCGAGAGTCCGGCGCTCGGTTCGTCGAGCAGCATCACCGCCGGTTGGAGCATGAGTGCGCGCGCCATTGCGAGCATGGTCCGCTGCCCGCCGCTCAAAGCTCCCGCCTTGCGCTTGAGCGACCGTTTGATGTCGGGGAAGAGTTCACACAGCTCGTCGATGCGTTCGGAGACCCCGCGTTTGAGGGTGTATCCGCCCATGTCAAGGTTCTCGCGAACGGTCAGGTCGGGGAAGGTGTTGGCAACCTGGGGAACGTAGGACAGGCGCATCCGCACGAGCTTTTCCGGCGCAAGATTGGTGCTCTCCCGGTCGAGGACGTAGACGTGCCCGGCAGAGACCTTGATCACGCCGGCGATGGATTTCAAGAGCGTTGACTTGCCGGCTCCGTTGGGTCCGACGATGGCGGTGATCTTGCCCCGTCGGACCTCGATGGAGACGTTCTCGATGATCGGTGGTCCGCCGTATCCCGCGGTCACGCCCTCGACCCTCAGGACGACTTCGGCACCGGGATCCGGGGCGCTCATTCGTCGTCGTTTCCGAGATAGGCATCGACGACCCGGGAGTTGTCCCGAAGATCGCCGAATGCTCCCTGTGCGATGACCGAGCCGAGATCCATGACGACGACCTCGTCGCAGGTCTTCTCGATGAACGGCAGATTGTGCTCGACCACGATCACCGTGCTGCCGGCGCGCTTGAGGTCGCGGATCGCCTCGCCGATGCGCTCGCCGAGCACGGGGTTGACGCCTCCCATCGGTTCGTCAAGGATCGTCAGGCGCGGTCTTGCCGCGGCGATGCGCGCGAACTCGAGCAGGCGTTTCTGGCCGCCGCTGAGGTTGACCGCCCGGCTGTTGCGCACATCATCGAGTCGGTAGTCCTTGAGGATCGCGCGGATCTCTCCGGTCTCTTTCGCCTCTTCCCGGCGAAGGCCGCGCGCGAAGACGAGCGACCGGAACAGCGACTCGCGCGCGAGGTTCGACCTCCCGATTCTGACGTTGTCGATAACCGTCAGGTCGCGCCATTCGCGCGGGCTTTGGAATGTGCGGATGATTCCCATGCGCGAGATCACGTCGGGTCTCCGACCGACCAGCTCCGTGCCATCGAAGCGCACGCTTCCAGAATCAGGGTGCTCGAATCCGGTGACAAGATCGATCACGCTGCTCTTGCCCGCGCCGTTTGGTCCGATCAGGCCGACGACCGTTCCCTCGCGCACCGTCATCGAGCAGCGATTGACCGCGACGACGCCTCCGAAGCTCTTCGAGATATCGCGAATCTCGAGGAGGGCGGCCCCCGTCACGAGTCCGAGCTCTCGACAGATAGGGGAGTCGACGCCTCGGGAATCTTGACGCTCGCTCGAGGACGGGGATGCAACCAGCCGGTAGACCAACGCCTTCGCGAGTCGTCGGTTCCAAGCCGCTCCGGGATCAATCCGCCCGGACGGAACTTCAACATCAAGATGATCAGGAGCCCGATCAGGATCTGTCGAAGCGCGGGGCCGAGCTCTGGTCGTGCCGAAGGCGAGGGGATGTACCGCGTGAGCTCGACGAAGCCGACGTAGACGATGAATGAACCAAGGACGACGCCACGGGGGTTTCCGCGTCCCCCGACGAGGATCGCCGCGTAGAGGACGAAGATCTCCGTCGGGCGCCAATCGAGCGGATTGAAGGCGCCGATGTACGCGGCGAACAGGCTTCCCGAGAGTCCCGCGAGCGCAGCCCCGGTGAGATAGGTGCGATATTTCGTCCAGAAGACATTGCGCCCGTACACCGCGGCCGCGAGTTCGTCATCGCGTACGGCCCGCACCATTCTTCCGAACGGACTGCGCGAGAGCCGCATGACAACGAGATAGGCAAGAAGCAGCACCAGCAGGCAAAAACCGAAGAACAGATAGTGGTATGCGTTGTAGGACAGCCCTCCGCCCATCGGGTCGACGAGCCCCGAAAGACCGTTGTATCCATTGAAAAGTGGCGTGAAGTTCTCGACGAGGTAGTAGATCGCCCATACCGCGCCAAGAGTCGTGATCGAGAAATAGACCTCGCGCAGCGCGCGGAGCGCGACCGCTCCGATGAGCGAGGCGAACGCCACGACCACGACGACCGAGATCAAGACCGCGAGCAGATAGGGAAGGTGCCATCCGAGGATGTACTCGACCGGCGGCGAGGGTTTGCCGATTGTGAGGATCATCGTCACGTAGACGCCGAGCGCGAAGTACGCGTAGGCCGAGAGGTCGAAGTCGCCCGCCCAGCCCCAGATCATGTCGATGCCGAGCGCGAGGACACCAAAGATCGCCGCCTCGGTGAGGATGGCGGTCCAGTACTGGACCATCAGGCGCGCACCGTGCTGATGCGTCCCCGCACGAAGAGCCCATTGGGCTTTACGAGCAACATGACGACAAGGAACCCAAACGCGATGACGAGCTGGTAGGCAGACGAGGTGTAGGTGCTCGCGATCGACATCACGAGTCCGAGGACCACCGCGCCTCCGAGCGTCGGATACGGCCTTCCGAGTCCTCCTCCGACCGCGGCGGTGATCGAGAGCAGAAGGAATCCGTTTCCGACCGTCGGGGTGATCGTGCCGATGGTCTCGCCGTAGAGAAAACCGGCGAATCCCGATATCGCACCCGCCACGGCCCACGTCTGCATCACGACCAGCCGAGCGGGGATCCCGCTCACCTGCGCGAGCTCGCGATTCTGCGAGATCGCCCTCAGCGCCTTCCCGAGGCGCGTCTTCTGCAGGAGCAGGTAGATCAACACGGCGACGACAACCGCCGAGACCATGACCTTGATCGTCAGGACGGTCCAGAGAAATGGTCCCACGTGCAAGATGCTGCCCTGGGCGAAGCTGTAGGAGACGCTCGCACCTCCGAATCCGATGAGCACCACATTTTGCAAGATGAGCGATGCTCCGAGCGTCGCGATCAACGTCGAAAGCGGTTTCTGATTTCGGAACCGTTCGATGAGGGAGAAATTCAGCGCCATCGCACCCAGCGCTCCGAAGACTGTCGCGATCACCGCACAGACATAGAGGTTCTGATGGAAATTGTTCTCTCCCACGTATGCCGCATATGCGCCGATCGTGAGTATTTCGCCGTGCGCGAGATTGACCACGCGGCTCACCGCGTATTCGAGCGTGAAGGCGACAGCCGAAAGCGCGAGGATCGCTGCGACCGCGATACCCGACCCAACGCTGATCCAAAAGATGTTCATGTCCCCCCGAACACTGCGAACTCCGCGGGTCTGTTCGCTACCGCTTCCAAGCCAAAAAAACGTCGTGAGAAAAGACGCCGCAACAAGTTGGAAGTGACCGTAGCACAGCCGTGAACAGGGACTGTGGGTGAAATTGCGACGCTCAATGCGTTCTTGGCGGAAGGTGGTTCTGCATCCGCGGGTGTGGTGATGGGTCAGGTTCGCTGCCATCAGTGCATTCGAACGACAGCGTGCGAAGCCTCGCGACCATAGCGACGAAGCCGAGCGAGCTCCGCGCCCGAACGCGGACCCGGTGTGCTGGTTATTCGTAGTAACGGAGTTCGACGAGGTTGGCGTCGGGGTCGCGGAGGTAGATCGAACGACCGTCTCCCTGGGCGCCGCTTCTCATCGCCGGACCTCTCTCGATCTCAAGAGCCCCGGAGGCGATCAACGCATCGAAGTCCATTGGCTCAATCACGAGACACAGATGGTCGAGATTCGTTCCACTGCGCTCGCCCTGCGCGAGATCGATGATCGTCTGCGCGTTCACCCGCGCGGAGGGGAAGCGGACCTTCTTGTTCCGCCATTCGTCGACTCGCATGGGCTCGAGTCCAAGGGTTCCACAGTAGAAGGCGAGAGAACGCTCCACGTCGGCGACCGGCAGAACGATATGGTCAAATCCCACCGGCCGGATCTTGAACGGACTGGTGCGCGCCTCCTCCTCGAGGCGTTCGCGCCCCTCGTCGGTTCCCGGGCTTTCGTCATGGCCGATCTCGTCGTGCATGATCCCCTCCCCCTGTCGCTGGGTCCAGACGTCGCCGGCCGAGCCTGCGGTCGCGAGATCCCGTCGCGAACGGATTCGGATACGACGATACCCGTTGCTCGACAATCTGGCCCCTGTTGGCAAGGATGCATAGTCCTTGGCCCTCAGTGCGAGAAACGCGCGAGCCACTCCTCGCGATCCATCGGTGCCAGCACGCGGTTGTGTCGACGGATGTCGCCCATCGACTCTGTGGCGAGCTCGGAGTATGCGTGACCCGGATAGACCGACGTCGTGTCGGCGATTCCGGCGAGTCTCCGGGTGAGGCTCTCATAGAGTTCGCCTGCGTCCCCGCCGGGAAGGTCCGTTCGCCCGCACCCGTCGAGAAAGAGGGTGTCGCCGGTGATCAGCGCTCCCTCGACGAGGATGCACTGGCTGCCCTCGGTGTGACCGGGGGAGTGGATCAGCACGAGCTCGAGTGCCCCGACGCGAACCGAGTCACCGGTCGTGTGGATAACGACCGAACTCGGGTCGATCCCGGTCCGCTCGAGGAGCCAGCTGAGCTCGTCGCGTTGTAGGTGCACTGGCACGTCGCGGTGTCTGAGGAGGTCCGTGATTCCGGGAATATCGGCGGCTCCGCCGAGTCTTCCTCCGGCGTGGTCTGCGTGGTAGTGCGTGATGATCGCTCCGGAGAGTCGCATGCCGTCCGATTCGCAGATTGCCGCGATCTCGTCGGGGGCGTATGCGGCATCGACGACGACTGCCTCCCCGGCGTCGCGGTCACCGATCAGATAGATGTAGTTCGCCATCTGCTGCGCGAGCACGTTGTCCTTTGCAAAATCACGACCTGCGAGGAGCTGGCGGAGATAGAGCGGCGAATTCATCGACGAGACCGCGCGCGGCCCGAGGTGTTCATTTGGCGGTCGGCGAGGCCACACTCTCGTGCCAGGCGGCCAGCGACGAGAGTCTCGGATCGTTCGAAAAGACCTCGACGGGCCTGACCTTGAGTCCGAGCCGGCGCTGGAGTCGTTCGACGGCGAGCTCCTCGTTCCACAACAAAAAGGTATAGACGACGCCAGAGCCACCCGCGCGGGCGGTGCGGCCCGAGCGGTGCAGGTAGGCCTTGTGATCTTCGGGCGGATCGTAGTGGATGACGACATCGACGCCCTCGATGTCGAGGCCGCGCGCGGCGACGTCGGTGGCGACGAGTCCCTGGAGCTTTCCCTCGGTGAAATCTGCGAGCGCGCGTTCGCGCGATCCCTGGTGGAGGTCGCCGTGGATCGCGGCGATCTTGACGCCCTGGTCCAACAGCTGTTCCGTCAGTTTGTCGGCACCGCGTTTGGTCTTGACGAAGATCATCGTCTTCTCGGCGCCGCGGATGATCGCTGCGGCGACATTCGCCTTGTCCATCTGGTGAACCTTCAGGAATCGGTGTTCCATCTGGTCAACGGTCACCTGCGGCGATTCCACCTCGAAGAAGGCCGTATCCTTGAGATAGCGGCTGACGAGCTGGTTCACCGCGGAATCGAGCGTTGCGGAGAACAGCAGCGTCTGCCGTTCGACATGCATGTGGCGCAAAAGCCATTCGACCTGAGGCATGAATCCCATGTCTGCCATCCGGTCGGCCTCGTCGAGCACAAGCGTGGTGATCTGCTCGAGATTGATCGCGCCTTTGTCGACGAGGTCAATCAGTCTTCCCGGTGTAGCCACGACGACGTCGAGGCCCTTGGCGATCAGACGAACCTGGGCATCGAGGTCCGCGCCGCCATAGACGGCGCCGACCCGCCGCTTGATCGCCTTGCCGAGCGGAACGAGAACCTCGGTCACCTGGGTCGCCAGTTCGCGCGTCGGTACGAGGACAAGGGAGGCCGGGAAGCGGTCATGGGCGCGCGGTGTGCGCATCAGCATGGGGATGCCGAATGCGAGAGTCTTGCCCGAACCTGTCTTCGCCTTTCCGCAGATGTCGTGGCCAGCGAGTGCCTCGCGAAGTGTCATCTCCTGAATGGAAAATGTCGAGGTGATGCCTTGGTGCTTGAGGACTTCGACCAGAGCAGGGTCGACGCCGAGCTCCGCGAAGGATGCATTACCAGTCATTGTTTCAGTCTCTCATCTCTTGGGCCCCCGTGACGTCCAGTCGGTAGCCCGTCCCGAGGGAGGCAGCGTCCGCGGGGCGCGTGAACCGGAGCCACCGCCTTTTCCTGTCGTCAACAGTGAGGTGACCACTAATCTCATGGATGACCGCATCGGCGTCATCGCGGCACCACGCTCACGAAGGAGAGAGATGGCAAAGCTCGCAGAGGGAGACCTCGCTCCAGATTTTTCGCTCCCGGACCAAGAGGGAGAGACGGTTGCCCTGCGTGACCTTCGGGGCAAGAACGTCATCATCTATTTCTATCCAAAGGACGATACGCCCGGTTGCACGAAGGAGGCATGCCAGTTCAACGACCTGCTTCCTGATTTCGCCACCGACGATGCGGTCGTTCTCGGCATCTCCGCCGATTCGGCGGAGTCTCATGGGAAGTTCCGCGCAAAGTTTGGCCTGCGGTTTCCGCTTCTGATCGACAAGGACCACAAGGTGATGGAGTCATACGGTGCCTACGGTGAGAAGGTCCTCTATGGCAAGACCACGATAGGGGTCATCCGGTCGACCTTCTTGATCGGGCCAGACCAGAAGATCCGGCGAGCCTGGTATCACGTCAGAGCCGATGGACATGCGGAGAAGGTGCTCGCAGCACTGAAGTCCTGAACGTCGCGGTATCCACTCAGCGCGTGTCCTGGATCGGGAGTGCCTCGGAGATGAAAGCGTGAGCGCAATGGTACGGACTTCAACAGCACCAAAGAAGCCGACAACCGTCTGCTTCGTCCGTCACGGAACTACCCCGACGACGGGAAAGGTCCTGCCGGGGCGCGCCAAGGGCCTGCACCTCTCTGAACGTGGCCTCGTGGAGGCCGATCTCGCCGGAAGGCGTCTTGCCGAACTCGGCTCGGTACGTGCGATCTACTCCTCTCCGCTCGAGCGCGCTCGAGAGACCGCCTCGGCGATCGCGAGGCACGTCGGCCACTCCGTCCGGATCGAGAGGGGACTGCTCGAGTGCGACTTTGGAGACTGGACCGGAGAGGCCCTGATCCGGCTTTCGAAGCTTCCCGAGTGGCAGAGCGTGCAGCGGCATCCATCGGGGTTCCGCTTTCCCGGTGGCGAGTCATTCATCGAGATGCAGGGGCGGATCGCGGGAACCATCGAGCGACTCTGTGCGCGCCATCCCGGCGAGGTGATTGTTCTCGTGAGTCATGCCGATCCCATCAAAGTCGCGGTGACCGACGCGCTCGGCGTGCCGCTCGATCTCATGCAACGAACGGTGGTCTCGCCGTGTTCGATTACCGTCGTCGTCTATGGAACCGGAGCGCCGACCGTACTCGCGGTGAACTCGACGGGTGAGCTCGCGCAACTTGGTTTCGGAGCCGCTCCGGTGCCGGCGCGCGCGCAGCGACCGAGGCAGCGGAACTCCGGCAGCACACCGGCGACGACGAAGAGGACAAGAACATAGTCATGGCGAACTTCTTTGAGTTTGAGCATCCGTCGCGCGTCATCGTCGCGACGGTCGGTGAGCCGGGACAACGCGTGTTCTACCTCCAGGCGCGCGAGGGCGAGGTCGTCGTCACGCTCAAGGTGGAAAAGCAGCAGGTCGCCGCGCTG
>DAIDIA010000222.1 GCA_027459565.1 Acidimicrobiaceae bacterium
ACCATCGGGCACGGCTGGCACCGCGAGTGTCGTCGTCACCGACACCGCTGGCTCTGGCACCGGGACGAACATCTTCACCTACGTCGCCGCTCCGACGATCACCAGCGTATTGATCACGGGAACGCCAAATATTGGTCAAGAACTCAGCGCATCTCCATTTGGCTTAGGTGGAACGCCTGTGCCGACGGTGACATATCAATGGAAGAGAAATGGCACAGCTGTTGATGGAGCGACGCTCTCGACTTATACGATTGGCAACTCAGATATTGGCTCACTCATAACCGTAACGATTACTGCTTCCAATGGAGTTGGCGCTGCTGCAATTGCGACAAGTAAGTCAGTCGCTGTACCCCTGCTATCGAGCTCACTCGCGCTAAGCACATCCTCAAATGTGTTCACTTATGGATCCTCGGTTACTTTCACCGCTGTTGCGACACCGTCAAGCGCAACGGGAATCGTCACATTCTCTACCGCATCAACAACGTTCGGAACATGTAATTTGACTTCGGGATCTTGTTCCATATCTATTCCGCTACTGTCACTTGGAAATAATTCGATGGTTGCGTCTTATGGCGGAAGCCCTCAAGTGAATGCGTCAACGTCACCGGCATTCTCTTACATAATTTCACCGATTGCGACGTCGGTCACGTTCATCGCGAACCCCGGCGCCACCTCGACCTTTGGCAGTTCGGTCACCTTCACGGCGAGTGTATCGCCGTCGACCGCGACCGGAACAGTCACCTTCAAGAACGGCAACACGGTCCTTGGAACCTGCACACTCAGTGCCGGGCGTTGCGCCCTCTCGACCGCGTCGCTTCCTGCGGGGATTGATGCGATCACTGCCACATTCTCGGGTAGCGCAGCATTCACTGCCTCGACATCGAGTGTGATGAACTACACGGTCGCCGCAATTGCGGCTAACGCTGTTCCACCGCCTCCAGCAACGACCACGACTCAGCTCACCGCCAACCCCGGCGCCACATTTACCTTTGGCAGTTCGGTCACCTTCACAGCGAGCGTCTCGCCGTCGACCGCGACCGGAACGGTCACCTTCAAGAACGGCAACACGGTCCTTGGAACCTGCACACTCAGCGCTGGGTCGTGTTCCTTCGCTACGACGGCACTGCCGATTGGCTTTGACACGATCACCGCTTCGTACCAGCCGAGCACTGCGGATTCAGCGAGATTCACCACCGCAATATCCAACCCCGTGGTCGAAGTCGTCTCGGTTGGCACTCCTTTGGTCACTTCCACCACCCAACAGATCAGCGCGTCAGCGCTTGGAAAGCAGACACTCGGTGGCTTCGGATCCTCGACGACCGTGACGATCCAGGTCGTCGGCACGAGGACGGTCTCCTCGTTTGACCTCTCGGCCGGGTCGATCAACGATGCCGCGCTCTCCGCAGCGATCAGCGCGTCGTCGAGTCAACAGGGTGCCAATTTTGCCCAGATCACCGCCGCCGTCGTCGTCTCAAGCGCGCAGGCCGAGGCTCTTGGCGGCATTCAGGGAGCGTCGAACGCAGTCGTCACGAAATATCTTGCAGATTCTGGTCTGTTGTCGCCGACCATGGTGAACGCCTATCTCGGACAGCCCGGGCACAAATGGGTAGCGATAACCGCCCAGATCGGTTCCTACGCACCGGGCACCGTCGTGTTCCTCGCCGTCACG
Organism: Acidimicrobiaceae bacterium; assembly: GCA_027459565.1. GTDB lineage: Bacteria > Actinomycetota > Acidimicrobiia > Acidimicrobiales > Bog-793 > CAIVND01. The sequence continues at coordinate 1,670 of DAIDIA010000222.1, forward strand.
ACGAGGCCACTGGTCTTTGCCGAGGCTGTTGTCGGCAAGGACGGTAAGGCGATACTCCACGGAGCGTTCCCCGCCGACGTCCTTGGCGCTGGGCTGCACCACATCCGGGTCGTCGGAGCACGTTCGCTCGGTGGCCTTGTCACGAACAGCAAGGGACAGCTTGTGCTTCCCGCCGCGACAATCGCGGCGATCCACCAGTTCGATGCAAACACCAAAGCGACGGTTGTGATCTCGGGTAGGGCGGCGAACAACAGACTGCTGACGCTCGTGCGGAGCGTTCCGCTTGGTTCTGGCAAGAACGTCCCCTGGTGGACACTTGTCTTCCCAAGCGCGCTCTTGCTGCTCGCTCTCGTCGCGATTGCCCTTGGCATGATCCGTCGTCGCCGCAGCCGAGTACTCGTCAACGTGGTCATCTTCGGTGGAGCACTAGCGCCTATTTTCGCTGGATGGAACGCCGGGGTCTTCGCGTTGGCGAACGCCGGATTTGACATTGCGTTCGGCGCGATCGTCCTGGTTCAGCTTCTGCCAAACATTCGCAACAGAGATTCTTTCGTTGAGGGCCCGCAGCTCGCCGGATACCGGTTTGCGCGACCCAGCGACATTGACGACAGCCGGTACTTCCTTGAGGAGGACGAGATGGAATCAGATCACGCGTCTCATCAGCGCCGAGGGACCTGGAGAAGGCGACTTGAGCGCCACGCCGGGGTCAAGCCGATCGCGCCATTCGGGACATCGGAGCGACCGACGGCGCCCGTGGGACCGAGTCGCGAGACTGCGCGACCGAGACCCCAAAAGCCGAGCCACGTCCGAGAGGCGCTCTATGACCGACTGACGGGTCTGCCGAACCAGATCCTCTTCCTTGAGCGCGTCGGTCAGGCGTCGGTGCGTGCCCGGTCCGATGATTCGAATATCGCGGTCCTGTATTTCAACATCGATGGATTCCGGTTGTTCAACGACGCAAAGGGCAAGGATTACGGCGATGTCCTCCTTCAGGTTGTCGCCGATCGGCTGCGTGCAACGATCGCGGAAGAAGAAGTGCTCGCCCATCTCGCGGCGGACGAGTTCGGGATTCTCTGTGACCATATTGTCGACGAAGACGATGCGCGGGCTCGCGCCGAACAGATCCTCGAGGCGCTCAAGCGGCCGTTCGTCCTTACCGATGGCGAGGCGATCATCACCGCGAGCATCGGCATCGCGCTCGGTGATCAGCACTCTTCGCCATCCGCGCTTGTCGGTGATGCGGAGATCGCGCTGCATACGGCGAAGAAGGCCGGTAGGGGAGGTATCCGGGTCTACGACGTTGGGATCCGCAAACTCGCTGAGTACCGATTCTCGCTCGACGGTGCGCTGCATCACGCACTCGCGAGGAACGAGCTGTTCTTGACCTATCAACCGATCGCATCGCTCCAGTCGCGAAGCTATGTCGGGGTCGAGGCGCTTCTACGATGGAACCACCCCGAGCTCGGCGTGATCGGGCCTGAGGAGTTCGTCCCGGTCGCCGAGGAGAATGGAATGATCGTTCCCATCGGCACCTGGGTCCTGCAGACTGCGTGCGCGCAGTTGAGAGCCTGGAGGGAGGCAGCGCCCGAGGCGAGCGCGTGGCGGATGTCGGTGAATGCGGCGGCACTCCAGCTTCGCGCCCTTGATTTTCCCGAGGTGATCGAGCGGGCGCTCGAGAGCTCGGGACTCGTGCCCGCTGATCTGCGCATCGAACTCACGGAGTCCGCGCTCGTCGAGAGCGGAGTGGCGACCGAGGTGCTGCGTAGGCTCAGGGAGCTTGGCGTGCGGATCTCGATCGACGATTTTGGTACGAAGTACTCGTCACTTTCGTATCTCACGAGGCTTCCCATTGATGAACTCAAGATCGACAAGTCCTTCATCGATGGCCTTGTCGAGGACGAATCGATGCAGGCCATCGTCTCCGCGATCCTCACCATCGGCCGCTCGCTTGGCCTTACCGTCACCGCGGAGGGAGTCGAGACCGAGGCACAGCTCATCGAACTCCTGATGCTCGGCTGTGACTCGGTGCAGGGCTTCCTCTTCGAGCGGCCACTCCTTCCCGACGCGTGCTTCGCTGCGCTGATGAGTACGCCCCGCCCACCGCTTGGCCGCAAATAGTCCGGAATCGGTTGTCCGCTCCGAGAGCGCTTTCGCTGTGTTACTCGGACGCGGCGTACTGACGCTGGCAGTTCGACGGGACCCTGCGGATCCCCGCCCTCGGGGGATCAAGAGAGCGTGCAACTTTTCGTAATCTTTCTGCAATGTGGCACGAAAATGGATAGGGTTGTACAACCCAGGATTTCGGCTGGGTGAAGGTATCCGTGGACTAGTTATTGAAATGGGGGATTCGTGAATTTCGAGAAAAGGTTCAGAGAGCGGCGGTGGGCACGGTTCGGTCACCGCCGGGTAGTGGCGGCGCTCATCTCATTGGTCAGCCTGGCTGGAGTGATGGTGTCACCGGTTTCTGCGGCGATACATTCAAACTCGTCCAGCGCCAATGTGAAGACGTGCAGGACGGCAAATGGCATTCGTGTAACGAACGCGGACATCTGCAAGGGCCTCGCGTTCTATAAGGGCAAGACGATGACCTTCGTGGACATCGGATCGATTGGCGGACCGTTCTACGACCCAGGGGTTGCCCTGCAGCCACTGATCAAGCAGTATCTCGGTGTCACGCTCAACATCACTCCCTATCCGATCGGAAACTCGATTCCGGGTCAGGACGCGCTTGCTCGCGCCTTGCCAGACGGGCTCACCATCGGCATGTTGAATCCGCTCAATGACATCCAGGACATTCTCACGAACGTGCCAGGCATCAACTTCAACCCCGCGAGAATGGCCTATCTGGTTCAGAATGGCCCGAACGCCTCGCCGATCATCGCCGGAGCCAACTCGGGTTACTCGAACTTTGGCCAGCTCTTCACGGCCTCCAAGGCGGGCACACTCAAGATGCTGACCCAGAACACGGGAACGCTGAACACCATCCAGCGCACCTGGATGGGAGTCCTTGGACTGCACCCCCAGTACATCGCGGGGTACGCGTCACTTGGCGCGGAGGTTCAGGGTCTCGTGCGTGGAGACGGCCCGATGGGACTGTTCGACCTCAGTCTGGCATGTGGCCTCTTGCAGCAGGGTAAGGCGGTTGTGCTTGCGACCTCGATCGTCCCACCGGTGGGAACGAACTGCCGCAAGTACCTCACGAACGTACCGACGTTGAAGCAGACCTTGAGCAAGTACCCACCCGCCTCAAAGGCGCAGCAGACGCAGCGCAGTACGCTGCTCTCGCTCTTCGCGGTGACGGGGAACCCGACGGTCACGCAGACAAGCGTGGCTGCGTACAAGGTCAACACGCTTCGCG
>DAIDIA010000223.1 GCA_027459565.1 Acidimicrobiaceae bacterium
CAAAACGACATCGAACTCATCTTGCTCCGCCTCAGGCGCTGCTGCAGCTCCGCCGGCCGCCGGGGCAACTGCTACCGCTGCCGGTGCTGCGGCGCTCACGCCGAACTTCTCCTCGAATTCCTTCAAGAGCTCCGAGAGCTCAAGAACGGTCATGCCTGCGATCCCATCGAGGATCTCTTCCTTTGTCGCCATGATGATGGTCCCTTTCCTTGGTTACTGCGATATGTGTGAACGGTGAAATCGGGTGCGGTATCTCCAGACCCAGGAGTTCGAGCTACTCGCCGGAGCTCTCACCCGCGGCCTCCGGGCCATCGGACTGGCCAACCGCAAGGTCCGACGCGCCAGAATCGACCACAGGGGTCTCCTCGGCGACCGGCGTCTCAACCACGACCGCGGCCTCCTCAACGGCTGGGGTCTCCTCGGCGGCTGGAGTCTCCTCGGCGGCCGCGGCCTCGTCAGCGCGAGGCGCCTCCTCAGCGCGGACGTCGTCCGTGGACTTGGTCGCCGGTGCGGATTCTGGTGGACGAGAATCGATGAGCGCGGAGATTGCATAGGCGAACTTCTGCGGAACCGCCTGGAGAAGACTCGCGAAACGCTGCATCGGTGCTGCGAGCATTCCCGCAATCTGCGCGAGGAGCACCTCGCGAGGCGGAAGCTCTGCGAGCGCCGCTGCGTCTCCTGCACTGATCAGGTCCCGTCCGACAAGTCCGCCTTTGACGACGAGACTCGGATTCTCCCGGGCGAAGTCGCGGAGCACCTTGGCGACCGAGGAGACATCTCCCGAGACAAATGCGATTCCCGTCGGTCCAACCAGAAGTGGATCGAGATCGTCAATGCCGGCGGATTTCGCGGCGCGACGCACCAGGGTGTTCTTGTAGATCTTGTATTCGCCGCCAGCGGCGCGAAGCGATCGGAGCAGCTGTTCAAGGCTGGCGACGGAGACGCCACGGTACTCGGTCAGCAACGTCGCAACCGATCCGTTGAGGCGCGCCTCAACGTCTGAAACGACCGCTACCTTCTCCGGTCTTGGTGCCCGCTCAGTTGTCTCCACGTCTCTCCCTTCGGTCGGCCCTCGGCCGTCAAGGGACAAGGAGCCAGACAAAGGAAGCGCGAGATCTCCGCTTCGCCTCGTCGGGCGGGCCCTGGCCCTTTGAGCGCTTGCGCGCACCTGATGTCTTCGGCGCAACAGACCGAGGTCCGTTACATAGGTTGTTTAGATTAGCTCAGTTCGCATGGGCTGGCCGACGCCCTGGTCCGGCCTATGCGCTTGCGGCGAGAACCTCTTCGGCACGCACCCTCGAGAGATCGACATGCACCCCGGGTCCCATCGTCGACGAGAGTGTGATCGAACGGATGTAGCGGCCCTTTGCTGCGGCCGGCTTTACCCGATTCAGCTCGTCGATAACGGCGCGCGTGTTCTCGAGCAGCTGTTCGGGGGTGAAAGACGCCTTGCCGACGGGAACATGGATGTTGCCGACGCGGTCCGTCCGATATTCAATTCGACCGCTCTTGTACTCCGAAACGGCCTTGGCGACATCCATCGTGACGGTTCCGGTACGCGGGTTGGGCATCAGACCCCGTGGTCCGAGAACCCTACCGAGGCGTCCGACCTGGACCATCAGATCGGGCGTCGCGATGGCCACGTCAAAGTCGAGGAAGCCCTCCTTCTCGATCCTTGTGACGAGGTCGTCCGCGCCAACGACATCCGCGCCTGCCGCACGCGCCGCGGCGGCAAGGTCGCCGGCGGCGAAGACCGCAACGCGCGAGGTGCGACCGGTTCCCGCGGGAAGCGAGAGCGATCCGCGCACGATCTGCTCCGCGCGACGCGGATCGACACCAAGGCGAACCGCGAGCTCGATGGTCTCGTCGAACTTGGCGACCGCATTTTGCTTGACGAGTCCGACAGCGTCGGTCAGCGCATAAAACTCATCGCGATTGAGACGCTTGACTGCGTCGATATACCGCTTTCCCTTGCCTGACATCTCTTGCTCCTCTAATCCTTGTATGTGCGCGTGAACGTAATCAGCGGTTGACTTTGATGCCCATCGATCGAGCGGTGCCTTCGACCTGGAGCATCGCGGCCTCAAGATCATTCGCATTGAGGTCCGGCATCTTCGTCTTCGCGATCTCCTCGAGCTGGGCGAGGGTGATCGAACCAACGGTCTCGCGACCGGCCAGGGTTGCACCCTTTTCAAGTCCGGCTGCCTCGCGGATCAAAAATGGGGTGGGCGAGGTCTTGAGGATGAAGGTGAAGGTGCGATCCTCGTAGATCGTGATCTCAACGGGAACGATCGAGCCGCGCATCGCCTCGGTGGCCGCGTTGTACTGCTTGCAGAACTCCATCGTCTGCACGCCATGCGGTCCAAGCGCGGTCCCCACCGGAGGCGCGGGCGTAGCCGCGCCGGCGGGCAGCTGGATCTTTACGATGGCGGTTACGCGCCTACGTGCCATTTCGCTCTCATCTCTCTTGTCGCAATCGGATTTTGTGCCATTACAGCTTTGCTACCTGGCTGAACTCAAGCTCGACAGGCGTCTCGCGTCCGAAGATGTTGACGAGCACCTTGAGCTTGAGTTGGTCCTCGTTGATCTCGGCGACGTTGCCCGTGAAGTCGGCAAACGGACCCTCTTTGACGCGAACGGTCTCCCCGATCTCGTGCTCGAGCCGAGGACGGCGCTGGGGCTTGGGAGCAGCACCCTCTTGACCCTCTTCGACCGGAGTGAGGATACCGTCGATCTCGGAACGCGAGAGCGGCGAGGGCTTGGTGCCGGGGCCGACGAATCCGGTGACTCCCGGAGTCTGGCGGATAACGGCCCACGCGTCCTCGTCGAGATCGGCGCGGCACAGGAGGTACCCGGGGAATACCTTCTTCGAAACCGTGACCTTCTTGCCACCCTTGAACTCGACGACATCTTCCATCGGGATGATGACCTCGAAGATCCGATCCTCCATATGCATCGAGGAGATCCGGCTCTCCAGATTGGATTTCACCTTGTTCTCGTAGCCGGCGTACGAATGCACGACGTACCAAGAACCCGGACGGTCGTACGCGCTCTGGGGCTTTGCCGGGACGAACTCGTCCTCGTCGAGCAACTCGTCCTCTGGCGCGTCAGCGCCCGCCTCGACCGAGGCGTCGTCGGTAGCCTCGGCGACTAGCCCTTCGTTCATTTCAAAGTTGGTCATCGCCATAACTTTCTCGGCCCATCGGCCAGTTCTTCCACTCGTAGTGCCGGCATCGGTACACGCCCTTGGACCCTTTGCCGCGAGGCCCTCCGGAGACCCTTACCTGAAGAGGTAGGAGACTCCCTTTGCAAAGACCAGATTCAAGGCAAAGATCAGGAGTGCGAGCAACACCAGCGTGGTCAGGACCACGCTGGAGTAGTTCACGACCTCCTTGCGCTTGGGCCAGAGAACCTTGCCAAGCTCGATTCTCACCTCTCGCATGTAGGTCACAAATCGGGACACCACGCTAGCGCGCTTCGCCTCCGGGGCGCGTCGCGCCACCGACCGAGGTGCCGGACGGTTCGCGACGGGGTCGCCCTCTGCATTCAGTTGCCCCTGGCGTTGCAGGAGACGTCGTTGCTCTCGATTCACGAAAAACCTCTACATAGGTGGTGAGCAGGGCAGGAGGGACTCGAACCCCCAACCCCCGGTTTTGGAGACCGGTGCTCTACCAATTGAGCCACTGCCCTTCGGGGATCGGCCTCTCGCATTGGACTCGCGGACGCAGAGCGACCCTCAGGGTTCGAAAACTTTAGCACCCAGACGACAATGACTCCTCCGGCAGGCCCCCACCCTCGCCGAGGCGGTGCGAACGGGTTCCAAAGAGCGCAACCAACGTCGAGGCTGCGAGGACCGCCGCAGCAACCATGAAGAGGTAGACACCGCGTCGGGAGGTCAATAGGTCGCGGACGGCGCGCCGCTCTGCCGCCCTCGTGATTCCACCGACGAGATCTGCGAGCATCCCCTCGGGAAGGCGCGCACTCTCGCTCTGCAGCTCCGCGAGCATCCGGAGCAGACGGCGGTAGTGCGACAGCTCCGCCTGGCACGAAAGGCACTCGTCGAGGTGTGCCAGCAGGAGGCGCGACGGGGAGCTCTTCTTGTCCGCGACGAGCGCGAGCTCGCCCACCACCTCCCGGCATACGGGCGCCCGACTAGGCACTTCTCTCCTCGGATCCGTCGCGCCCCGTCGGCTCGGCACCTTGGCGCCCCAAAGGTGGGAGGGCCAACAGATCGGCGCTCTCGGCGGAGACCCGATCCACGGTTTCGGTGGCGAACAACTCGTCATGGAGCCGCCTTCGAGCCCGGTGCAGGCGGACCTTCACCGCGGCACGCGAGATCTGCAGCTCGGCGGCGATCTCCTCGTGGCTCAGGTCATAGACGTCTCCCAGCACGACGACCGAGCGAAGTGAGAACGGAAGCCTTCCGAGGGCAGCGACCAGTCGTTGCCGGTCCTCCGTCGACTCGCTCGCCATCTCGGGATCGGAGTCCGATGGAACCGTGGCGACATTGCCGAGCGCCTCGACGTCAAATTCAAGCACCCGTTCGTCGCGATGCTGGCGCTTGCGCAGATGCGTCGACGCGCAGTTCGCGGCAATGCGGTAGATCCAGGTCGAGAATGACGACTCTGACCGGAAGGAACCTATCGACCGGTAGGCGCGGAGATAGGTGTCTTGCATGATGTCTCGTGCGTCGTGTTCATTTCCACTGAGGCGAAGGCAGAGCGCGTAGACCTTGGGAGAGGTCTTGACCACGATCTCCGCGAAGGCCTCTTCATCTCCGGCCTGGGCGGCGGCGACCGCCCGGTTCAGTCCATCGCCTCGGAGAAGACGTCGGTGGGCCATGACACGACGCTAACCGAATACCGAGAGTGGCTAGCGGGTTTCCTTGTGCAATGTGTGGACGCGGTCAAAGCGGCAGTACTTCTTCATCTCGATGCGCTCGCGGTCGTTGTTGCGGTTCTTCATCGTGATGTAGTTACGCTGCTTGCACACCTCGCATTCGAGGGTCACCTTGATTCGTCGATCGTTCTTCGCCACCGAGGGCTCCTTGTGCCGTATCGCTTCGCCACCGGCGAAGGCGTCCACTTTATCGTGTTCGGTAGCGGCGGCGGGACTCGAACCCGCGACAACACGATTATGAGCCGTGTGCTCTGACCAACTGAGCTACGCCGCTAAGTCTGCGAGCCCCCTGTCGGAATCGAACCGACGACCTTTTCCTTACCATGGAAATGCTCTGCCGACTGAGCCAAGGGGGCCTTCGGACCATTCCATTGGCCCGGTTGCCCATGGTAGTCCACGAAATTTACCCACGGCTCATGGTTCGCTACCCGGTCTCGCGTATTGTTCCAGGATGGAAATTCGTTCTGTGAACCTCGGCGATGCCGAAGCGATCCGCCAGATCTACAACATCGAGGTGTTGACGACCACGGTCACCTTCGATCTCGTGGAACGGAGCGCGGCCGAGCAGATCGAGTGGATACATGAACATCAGGGCGTCTACCCCGCCATTGTGGCCATCGAGGCCGAACAGGTCGTCGGTTTCGCCTCGCTCTCGCCCTATCGGCCGAGGCCGGCCTATTCCACGACCGCAGAGGACTCGATCTACGTCGCGCACCACGCCCGCGCACGGGGCGTCGGTTCGGCTCTGCTGGGAGAGATCGTCGAGCGCGCGGGATCGCATGGATTCCACGCGATCATGGCCCGGATCGTCGGCGACCACCAGGCCTCGATCGGCCTGCACCAACGCCACGGGTTCGAACTCGTCGGAGTCGAACGTGAGGTCGGCCGAAAGTTCGGACGGTGGCTCGACGTCGCGCTGATGCAGCGAATGATCGACTGATCTAGACGAGTTCCCCGTCTCGTGCAGGGGCATGCGGAGCAGTCCTTGAATCGACGAGGTGGGTGCGGTGGCGAAATCTCGGCGAGACGAGCACCACCGCGAGTCCGACCAGCGCGGCGCAGGCGACGCCGACAACGATGGGGTTCGCGATCGTGATCTCGTTGACGAGCACCGATCCCCCGGGAAGTTGGAGGAAGCACGAGATGCCCGAGAGAAACATCACCACGCGCCGCAACCGCGATTCGGCGATCGGGGCGAGCATCACGAATCCCCACGCCGCGTACCAGGGCTGGACGACCGGGCTCAAGACCACGAACGCGAGCAACGTGAAACCGAGCGCGCGCAACGTCCCGACCCGCTGGGCATTCCACAGGAGCCAAAGTGCAATCACGACAGCGAGCAACAGCGCCGAACCACGACAGATCGTCAAGATGACGTGGGTATGATCCCCCAGCCCGATGGCGCTGACGAGTCTTCCGAGAAAGAGGGCGACCCCCGTCGCGGGGTCCAGCCAGGACCGGACGGTGTCGGGATTCGATAGTCCCGAAATCCAGCCCCAACCAAGACCGAGCGCCTCGGAGATCACCACCATCGTGACGACCGAGATCCCCATTGCTCTCATCAACGGCCGGATCCTCTCCCTCGGGGTTGTAAGCGGGCCCGACCACTCCCAGCCGATGTACACCGCCCCGAGAATCGCGGGAACCTTGACGAGAGCGGCGAAGGCGCAGCACAGAATGCCGGCGACGTGATACCCCCTGCGATGCAGCGCATAGCCGAACGCCAGCAAGCCAAGCATCAGCGCGTCGTTGTGTGCGCCGGCGACGAGATGCAAGAGCACCAGAGGGTTGAGTGCTGCGATGGCGAACGCGGTCGCGGCGTCGCGTCGGAATGACTTGGCGATCACCGGAATGCTGAAGGCGAACAGCACCGTCCCAAAGAGAGCGAGGGCGCGCATCCCCTCCACGGCAACGAGAGGACTGTGTCCGGAGAGGTCGACCGTCCATCCCGCAAGTGTCAGGAACATCGGACCGTACGGTGAGGTCACCAACTGCCAGAGCGGATCGGTCAGGCGGGTGAACTGCGTCGAGACGCCGAGCACCTTCGGTCCGTAGACGTAGGGATTGAGGTGGTGCGCCATCAGCTCACCCTGCGCGACATAGCTGTATGCATCACGACTGAACAACGGGGCGACAACGAGCAGCGGCAGGACCCAGGCGACGAAGACCGGCAGAAGGCGCATATAGGGGATGTTGCGCACGCGGATGCACAGCATCACGACGTCATACCAGGCCCGCAGCAGCAGCAGGATCCCCGCGTAGACCGCGACCACGCCGAGGAAGAGGCCCTGACCCGGTGGTGGAACGATCCCCGAAGCGGGCGGTGTCGGAATTCCGAACCACCAGGCTCCGGGAACGCTCTTCAGCGTGAACGGCGAGTTCGGCTGGCTCGCACCAGCGAGAATCGCGCACGACGCGACAAATCCGAGCAGCGTCGGACGGAGCAACAACCGGCCGAGGCGGTGGGTTTTCGGGTCGTAGTCCTGGCGCGCACCCTCGGGGCGGTTCAGACGCGCCAGCGCGTACACGAACGCGTTCATGAGGGATGCCCGGATCGAGTGAAATCTCCTCATCGGCGCCCCGGTCAGGCTCTGGGCGATGGCCGGCATCTCCAGATCTGGCTCGCGGTCTCCGGAGGTGGGCACGGGCCAAAGTGTATCTGAGCCACCCTCGCGTCTTCGGTGCAGCAGGTGCCGCGAGGCGGCATTTTCGCTCCGGGACGGTAGGCTGCCTTGCCCATGAAACCCCCTCTCCTCCGAACGATCCTTGCGACGGCCGCGTCGCTCTCAGCGGGTCTTCTCGCGTTCGTGACCGTGTCTGCGCATGCATCGCAGAGGTCTGCTCCGCAACACGGCCAACTCGCACACACGAGGACCGTTGTCGGCATGGCACCGCTCGGAAGAGGATTCGTGCGCGACAAGATCACCGCAGTCGGTGATTCGGTGATGATCGACTACCAGGACGAACTCATGAGGTTCCTCCCCGGTGTGTCCGTGCACGCCTACGTCGGCCAACAGTTCATCTCGGGTCTCGCGGAGCTCCAAGCGCTGAGGGCCTCCGATCAACTCGGGGCGATCGTTGTCGTGGCTCTCGGTACGAACGGGCCCCTCTCGCCGACGTTGATGTCGCAGTTGCTCACCACCCTGAACGGAGCAGCGCGCATCGTGCTGGTCACGAACTACGTCGACCGCCCCTGGCAGAACGCCAACAATCAGCTCATCCTCGCAACTGCGAGGACGCATCCGCACATCGTGGTCGCCAACTGGGCAGCGCGTGCAACGCGACATCCCGGCTGGCTCTACTCCGACCACACGCACCTGCCGATCGATGGTCCCGGAGCGAGGGAACTCGCCTGGATCATCCGCCAGGCCGTCCACCGTCCCTGACCCGCGTCCCCGGAC
>DAIDIA010000224.1 GCA_027459565.1 Acidimicrobiaceae bacterium
CGGCGAAAACTTCGAACGAAATCGGGTGATTTTGAATTTGAGACAGTACTTTCTTCGCGAATTCTTCATAATCGCTAACGCCGGCTTCACGCATCAGCGTCGGATTCGTTGTAAAACCCGAGATACGCGGATCCGCGGAAAGCTGCAAAATACTCTCCAGGTTTGCTCCATCGGCAAAAATACGAGTGTGAAAATCAGCGTTCATCCGCCTGAATGTATCAGAATATCCAACCCAGATATGGCATCCTAAACGAAGCGCCTTCAAAACTCTCGCACACCATCGCGTTTATATCGAGGCTTTCAAAAGCACCTCGGAAACTGAAAGCGGCGGACACAATTGCAGGCACTTCGGAGACGATGTCATCATCGCAATTACAATAACTTCAGTCCGAGATCACGCCGTTTGCTGACCGAATAAGACGAGGACACTAAGTGCACTAAGTACGGCATTCTGGAGGTTCGATTCGCCGGCCGTGCGCCGTTATTCGAAGGCAGACAGGTCGAAAACGTTTAGGCTCAAATACGGTTGACTCTTAAAACTAGCCAGCTGAAGTCGGTATAGGACCAACGCCGGACACTGCCACCGAAAGGTACGTAAAGTAGACATGAGCGTCATTGTCGCAAAAGCCCCACTTAGAATTTCCCTCGGCGGTGGAGGAACAGATCTTCCTTCCTATTATCGGGCACATGAAGGCTTTCTAGTAGCTGGCGCTATCGACAAGTACGTTTATATCCTCATTCACGCGGTATTCAATCAAACATTCAAATTGAAATACTCCCAGTTTGAAGAAACGAGCTCACCGGAATTAATAAAGCATCCGATCTTCCGTGAGGTACTAACCCGATATTGGGATGGAGGTCCACTCGAAATAAATTCAATTGCAGATGTGCCAGCTGGGACCGGCATGGGGTCTTCGGGTTCATTTACCGTTGCACTTCTAAAGGCCCTCGCACAATGTCGTCACGTCTCCACGACACCAGGCCAACTCGCCGAACAAGCAAGTGAAATCGAAATTCGGTATCTTCAGGAGCCTGTCGGCAAACAAGATCCTTACGTAGCAGCTCATGGGGGAATATGCGCCTATACGTTTCATCGCGATGACTCGGTCAGTGTCGAACCTCTCCGACTCAAGATCGCGACGCTCGAAAAGCTTAGAAATCAAATGTTGCTCTTTTACACCGGAAAGACGCGTTCTGCGTCAAGTGTTCTTTCCGATCAACATGAACGATCGCTAGCCAATGATAGAAAGATGATTGAGAATCTTCACCGCACCAAAGAGATGGGCTACGCGAGCAGAGAACTCCTTGAAATCGGTGACCTTGAAGGTTACGCGACGCTGATGAATGAGCACTGGCAAAACAAGCGAATTAGATCGGACGGTGTTGCAAATGCACACATCGATAGGCTCCACGAAATCGCAATGAAAAATGGAGCTCTGGGTGCGAAACTGATAGGCGCTGGCGGAGGGGGATTTCTCCTTGTCTACTCTTCTGTACCCTCGCTTACCCGCGAGGCCATGGCAGAGGTCGGCGCGACAGAGCAGCCATTTGAATTTGAATTCGGTGGTGCCTCGGCCCAAGGACTGGTATAGATGCCGCGTTCGAGCCGCAAATATTCGCTCTCGAGCTAGCGCACGACAATGCTTCCGCCAGTTTGCATCCTCGCAGGAGGTCTCGGAACTCGCCTTGGAGATGTCGGTAAATCTACTCCGAAGGCGCTTCTCGAAGTCGCCGGTCAACCCTTTCTGCTTCACCAGATCCGACTCCTCGCGCAGGTCGGGGCCGGGCGAATTGTGTTGTGTGTCGGTCATCTTGGCAACCAAATTGAGGAACGTATCGGACCATCATTCGGTAGTATCACGATTGGGTACAGCTACGACTCACCTGATCTCGACGGAACACTCGGCGCCCTCCGAAGGGCGCGCCCATTACTCGGCGAGCGCTTCCTCGTGACGTATGGCGACACTTATCTTGAGATCGACTACTCAGCTTTTGCACGCTCTTGGACGGAAAGCCACAAAAAAGGAGGCATGTGTGTCCTCCGAAACGAAAACCTGTGGGACCGATCCAATGTCAAATTCATCAACGGCGAGATCGTAGACTACAACAAACACGCTCCGACTCGCGAGATGTCTCATATCGATTATGGACTTGGAGGACTCGAGGCCAGCGCGCTTGACCTCGTCGATTCGACTGTAAGCGACCTCGCCGACCTCTATCATGTTCTTGCCGTAAAAGGCGAACTCTTCGGGTACGAGGCGATGGAGCGCTTCCATGAGATCGGGACACCAGAGTCCCTTCTCGAAACCGATGCTTACCTTCGCATGAAGTTGGGTTATTAGATCGATCAGTGCAATCGCTGCGCGTCGTGGACGATCTGTATTGCAGACTCACGCAAGGCATCGATACTTGACCACGTGTTGTTCCATCCGAGGTCGCGGATCTTACGGGAAGAGAACCGAACAATCGGAACATCACCCCTCCAGCCGCGCGGCTCCGAACCATAAACAATCTCCACATCCCCGAGTCCCATCACATCGATGACAAGCTCTGCAATCTCTGAGACCGTGACGTATTGATCGGTACCGACGTTATAGACGTCAAATGGGCTTTGGCGTCTGGACTTCATCAGAAAGATTGCGGAGAGCACGTCGGTCACATGCACATAAGACTTGCTCTGTGAACCGTCACCCATCACGACAAGCCTTGTGGGATCCGCGAGAAGTTTGCGGACGAAGTCATAGACGATTCCGTGGGTCTGGCGCGGCCCGATCACGTTGGCGAAGCGAAACGCGACACCTTCAATATCAAACATGTGACAGTACGCGCTTACGAGGGACTCGCCAGCAAGCTTGCTCGCACCGTAGGTGGAGACGGGCCGGAGTGGGCCAAAAGTCTCATCTATTTCATTCATTCCGAGATCGCCGTAGACACCGCTGCCCGAGGTATAGGTGATCCTCGCGACGCCCGTCATCCTCGCGGCCTCAAGCACCTGATGCACCAGAAAGGTACCGAGTCGAAAGTCAACCGAGGGATCACTAACGGCAGCAGCGATATCGGCATTCGCTGCAAGCTGGAAGAGGTGATCCGATCCTCGCATGGACTCAACAAGGAGATCGGTGTCTTCAATATTGCCCTCGATGATCGTCAAGCGACGGTCATCAACAAAGGCATCAAGATGCCACCGATGTCCAGAGAGAAAGTTGTCATAGACCACGACTTTGGAGTCGGGTTCGGTATCGAGCAGCCGTGCGACAAGGTTGCTGCCGATGAATCCCGCACCGCCGGCGATGAAATATCTGGTCATACAAACTGGCTTCCTGATCAGCGAGGCCCCTTCAATATTGCAGGAACAGACCTCAAGGGAGGTTCGAGCGGTCGCAACCCTACTAAAGCGCTCGCGCGCTCATTGCCATCCACATTTGTGTGCTGCCTCGTTCGAGACACCGCCAGAGTGGGTCCTAATTCTTCCGTTTTCTCAAAAATCCCGGCCGCGGTGGAGTTGGACCACTATTTGGCTCATCGGACGACGAACTCTTGGCGATCTCG
Source organism: Acidimicrobiaceae bacterium (assembly GCA_027459565.1). Classification (GTDB taxonomy): domain Bacteria; phylum Actinomycetota; class Acidimicrobiia; order Acidimicrobiales; family Bog-793; genus CAIVND01. The sequence continues at coordinate 3,550 of DAIDIA010000224.1, forward strand.
CTCTGGAGATCAGCAATGATTGCCTCGAGGTTGCGGATGTGGACATCTTTTGGTCCTACGACCTCTGCCTCAATCCTCTCGAGGCGTTCGATGTACTGTGCCTTCAACGAAACGTCGAGTTCGAGCGATCGCATCTCCACCTCGCGAACGTCATTCACGGCGAGCAATTCTTCAACCTGTTCCTCGAGTTCGCGAACTCGCGCGCGAAGCTGTTCCAGCTCGTCTTCACCCAATGGATCCACGCTCCCTTTCGCCAGAAGCGGTACCGCGCGAGTGCTCGATCGTATCGACGAAGTTCCGATAGTTCGACGGCGACCTGCTGGTCCGCTGTGCGCCGACCAGGACATGGAGATCGTCCCCCTCCATTGAGTCAAGCGTCAACAGAACTGCACTGCGAATGCAACCTGCGTCGATCGCGTCAAATGCCCGTGACTCTCGATCGCGGCAGTCAACGACAAGGTCATAATGCGATGCACACAGATCCAGGTGGTCGTTGACACAGAGTCGCTCGCCGGACTCGACCGGGCCAATACCGAGCGCGCTGAGCCGGGTATTGTCCACGACTCTCGCCTCGGAGAACAATGCAACGTGACATCGTCCACCCGCCTGAAGTGCCGCCAGAAGGTCATCCGTGCCCAATATGTCATCGACCACGGCGAGAACGCGCACGGGTGAACCCATTGCACGCCAAACCGCCTCGTCGAACATTTTGGGGTCCTCGCCATCGAATGCCAAGTGTGACCGAAGTCGATCGCGCCATCGCTCCACGAAGACCCTCTGGTTCTTCTCGAACAGGAAGCGGCGATACGAAGAGTTTGTACTCGCGGATTCGAGGTGTCGGACATATGAGCGCGGTTGATACCACACCTCTCCCCCGGCCTCGATGAGGCGGAGACAGAAATCGGTGTCTTCGTAGTATGCCGGGAAGAATGCGTCAGCATCCATACCTCCGATCGCCTCCCAGCTCTCTTTGCGCACGAGCAGTGAGGTACCCGAACAGTGGTCGACGCGGCGTTCGAAATCATAACGACGACTTTCCCCTGGCAGATTGCGACCGACCTTCGCGGTCGAGCCGTCGGACCACACCACGCTTCCTGCCTCCTGAATGGTTCCATCCGGGAACAACGTGGTCGAGCCCACTGCAACCGCTGTCGGTCTGCGCCGAGCGAGGTCGACGAGCGGCGCGAGCCAGTTCGGCAGAATCTCGGTGTCATCGTTCAACAAGACGGTGAACTCCCCGCGCGCCCGCTTCGCTCCGAGGTTTACCGCGCCGCCGTAACCGACGTTGACCCGCGTGCGAACGGTGTGGATCCCGCGGGTCTCGCGCTCGATGAATTCAACGAGCCCGGCCTCTGGTTCATTCAGGATGCAGATGACCTCATAGGGCACGTCTCCCACGTTGTCGACAAGCGCGCGCAGGCACGCTCGAAGATGTGGTGCGCTCCTCCACGCGATGATGATTATGGAGGCGAGGGGGTGCGTCTCCTCGTTGAACGCGATGATCTCGCTCACCGGATGGTCATCGGGTTCACGAGCGACGGCCATCGGAGGGACGAGCACTCTTGAGGAACGTGCGCAAGCGCTGGCCCTTGGCGATCGCGACGAGTTTCTGAAGGATCCGGTAACTCCTCTGACTCTGGATGCGGACGAGTTCCGCCCCGGTACGGTCAAGATCAGCGCGGACCTTTTCGTACTCGTTCGCGAGCTCATTCCACCGGCGATCCAGATCGTCAGCCCTTCTTCGCTCATGCCAGAGCGCGACGTCAAGCTCGGTGATGCGCCTGTCCTTCGTACGGTGGATCTCGTCCACCTCGTCGCCGAAGTGCGCGATCTCAAGGTTCCGCATCTTCTCGATCTCAAGAAGCTCTCGCATTCGAAGCTCCTGGTCTTCGACCTCCTTGGGTCCGTCAACCACGGTCGGCTCCATTTTGTCTCGATTGTCTCGGTCCCGCCGGCGACTTGGCGAGCACCCGGTCGATGACCGATGGCCAGACCTGATCTTCTCGTTCCCGATCGAAGCGTTCGCACTCGATCTTGAGGAGTGCACGCTCGCTCTCCCAGAGCTCTTTGTCGCGCAAGAGCGCGACGATGTGCTCCGCGAACGACGTCGCGTCATCGGTGACACGGAGGAACGACGGATATCCGAAATTCTCATCCGCGACATTCGAGGGCTCGCCCGTAACGGGCACCCCCTCCGCGCCGACTTGCGTCGAGACGGTCGGCACTCCGCATTGCAGCGCCTCGACCGTCTTGTTCTTGACTCCCGCCCCGTATCGGTTCGGCACGACGACGACGCGCGCGCCGGCATAGAGCGAACCGAGGTCTTCCACACGTCCGAGGAAGGTGATCGACTCGCACGCGAATCGAAGCACCTCCGCAGGTGGGTTCCCACCCGTCACGCGAAGTTGCGCTGCGTCAAACCGCGCGAGAACTCGCGGCCAGACCTCGCGCGCGAACCACTGCATGCCATCGACATTCGGCGACTTTGGACCAGACGACCAGCTCGCGACGAAGACCACGCCGTCGCGCGCTGCAAAATCCTCATTCGTCCAGTGCATCGACCGCAGGAGCGGACTGTTGACTGAGCAGTTGCCCCGGGCAAACGGGCGGAGCAGCTCGGCCTCCTCTTCAGAGACGAAGACGAGCTCATCTGCCTCTGAGGCAATCCTCTCCTCAAGTCGCCGCATCTTCTTCGCTGCCGTTTCGAGACGCGGCCGCTCGATGTCGCTACAAAATTCAAGCTGGCGATCGAGACGCCGATAGAAGAGTGCCTCCGCGTCATAGACAATCGGCACATCGGGAAGATGCTCTCTCAGGATCTCGATGACGTACTCATAGTTGTGCGGGCGAGAGATCACCACTGCGTCGTAGCCCGTGCCCTGCGAGGTCATCTTTTCGAGGTGCTCCTCGAGTTCGTCCGCGATGATCTCGAGCGGCACCGGACCCCCCCAGGGGCGGATCGCTCCAAGTTCGTTGGTTGCGTGGCGGTGATCAAGCGTCGGAAAGAACGAAACCGCCACCGAAGGAACGGACTGGATCTGCGCGATGGACTCCATGAGACGCGGATACCCCGCACCGAGTGCCTCCTCGGGAACGACGTCATCGATCATCAAGATCCGTCGGATTCCAATCGGTGGATCGGTCACGTTCTCGTCGCCCCGTCGCGCGCGTGGCGCGCTCGAGAGAGGGTCGCGAGCGCCATCTTGCGGTTCACCTCGTCGAACATCTCACCTCCATGACGGATCGCCCCCTTTCCCTCATCCTTCGCCGCGCGATCGAGCGCGTCGAGCATTGCTCTTGCACGGTCGATCTCCGCATCGGTCGGCGAGTAGACCTCGTTGAGCACGCCGATCTGGTCGGGGTGGATTGCCCATTTTCCGTCGAAACCGAGTGCGCGGGTGCGAAGCGCAAGTTCGCGAAGACGCCCGGGGTCCTCGAGGCCGAGATATGGGCCATCGATGACGAAAAGGCCGTGGGTCCGCGCGGCGACGAGCAGTGCGAAGCAGACCGCGTGATAGTGATCTCCGGGGTAGCCCGTCACGACGTCGCCGACGATGCCGATCGGAATGCCGAGCGAGGCCGCGAGATCCCCCGGGCCAAAGGCGATCGCCTCGAGGCGCGTCGATGCTCCGGCGATCTCCCGGACGTTGTCAATGCCGTGCGCGGTCTCGATCAGCGCCTCGATCCCGACGTGTCCGACCTCGAGCTCGGCGCCCTGTTCGACCTGGGTGAGGATCAGGTCGAGCGCCGCGATCTCCGTCGGCCGTTCGGTCTTTGCCAGTACGACGAGATCGAGTCGACTGCCCGCGGCACCGACGGCCTCGATGATGTCATCGACGGTAAAGGGAGTGGAGAACGCGTTGAGGCGAACGCCAACGATCTTGTCACCCCAGTCGGATTCGCGTATCGCTCGCACCACCCGCGCACGCGCGTCGGGTTTCTCACTTGGAGCGACTGCGTCCTCGAGATCCAAAAGCACCATGTCCGCATCGAGGAGCGGTGCCTTGAGGAGGAAGCGGTCGCTCGAACCCGGGACAGCGAGCACCGACCTCCGGGAGTGGCTACGACTGTGCTTCGACATGCGATGCTCCTAGGTGCTCGCCGGGGAATTCGGTACCAGATCGGCGGGAATCACCTGTTCGGTGATGAGACGCTCGAAGCGCCGGGGATCGCCGGCGACATAGTCTCGACAGAGCGGCAGGCCCTCGACGTAACACGAGGTGTAGGCACGCCACGTCGGATTCAAGAGGAACTCAATCGACTTCGCGGCCCGCGCCCTTGACTGGAGGCCGAAATGGGCCAACTCGTCGATCACCGTCTCGGGATCGGCGTGGTCCTCGTGGAGACGGAACGCCGCGTTGGCGCGCACTCCTGAGAGGACGTCGCCGGCCTCTGCGACGACCGCGATCACCTCCGCGTCGTAGTTGATTCCAAGGGGTCGGAAATGTTCGGCGATCAACGCCTCCGGGTGGATACCCATGACGACATCGAGTCCAAGATCGGCGAGTCCCTCCGCGATCAGACACGACGGCGTGCCGACGAGCGCGATCGACTCCTCGAGGTGGTGCCGGGCCTGGACGAGTCCGACCTCTTTTCGCGAATGCTCGGTGTGGTGCCCCGGGTAGGCCTCGTGCGCGACAAGACGCGCAAGCGAGATCGAAAGCACGGGAAGGTCGATGTTGATCGCGACACGCGACTCGAGATCGCCCAGGTAGTAGTTGAACCCACTCCACGGTTGATCGGTCACGTATTCGAAGGTGATGTGCTCACCCTCGGGAAGCCCGAACATCGATGCAGTCCGCTCGCGAAGATCGTCACAGAGCGAGGAGACCGCGGGCGCGAGCATCCCGGGATCGACCGCCTGGGCCTCACGCCACGCGACGAGTCGGTCGCGGAGCGGGCCCGAGCCGGGTATCACGAGATCGAGGTTCCGGTGGGCCTCGAGGATGCGCTCCTCCGGGACGCGCTTTGGCCGGACTCCGTAGCAGGCTTCGACCTCATCGGCGTATCCGACCTCTTCACCGGCGAGCACCCGCGTGGTCATCTCGATGCCGACGAGCTGTGATCGCAGATATCGGCGACGCTCCGGCGTGTCGGGACCCGCGTCGATGCGTGCGAGCGCGCCCTCGAGCGGTGATCCCGCATCGATCTCGCCAAGAATCGCCCGAGCGTCGGCCCTCAGCGCCTCGGGCGAGAACTTTGGCTCCGCGGCAACGCGACGCGCGATCTCGACGGGTCCGTAATAGGAATCCACATATCCATCGATGTGTCGACCGACGCGAAGACCAAGCTCGAGGTATCGGGCGATCAGACTTGCCTCACTCATCGGTGCCACACACCCCTTCGACCCGGGGCGCCGCGCCCTTGACCAAAGGATAGTTGCGTCGCACGTGCACCTCCTCCTCTGGCACGTGCCGTCGCTATCGCGTCGCGCCAAAGCCGGAGATCAGCTCTGGCGGGACCGGACAACGCTGGTGCGAGACCGACGGGCTCGAATGGAGGACCACTGCAGGTACCTGGGCTCCGCGCTCGGTGACGTAGCGGTCGATCCGCGTCGCATCGTAAAGGTACTTGTCCCGAAAGATCTGTTCGGCGACCTCTCCCCCCACAGCCTGTGTCGCCCCGTCATCAAGGTCGCCATCGAACAGGTCATGCTCGAGCGCCCCTGTGTGTCCGTAGGCGAGCCCTCGTGACCCGACCTCGGAC
>DAIDIA010000225.1 GCA_027459565.1 Acidimicrobiaceae bacterium
ACACAGCGCGGGATTCACCGTCAGGATCTCACCTTCAAGTGAAGCGAGCACGATTCCCACAGGAACATTCTCGAAATACGACCGCAACCGCTGTTCGTTCTCGGCGAGCTGTTGTTCCGCGAATTTCCTCTTGGAGACATCGGTGAAGAACGCGTACGAACCGGTGAAGTTTCCGTCCTCGTCCATGACGGGGGTGATCGACTTGATCGTCCAGAGCACCGTGCCGTCCGCTCGACGTATCCGATGCTCCTCTTGTTCTGCAATACCCTGACGGCGGCGTACCTTCATCCTTTCAAGGTCTTCGAGGTCTTCGACGAAGGTCAGGTCATCCAACACGACGCCGATCAGCGCATCGATCTCGGTCCCGACCATCCCGGCAAACCGCTCGTTCGCGAAGGTGATCCGGTAGTCGGCGTCGAATACCACCACGCCCTCCATCGCGCCGTCGGCCATCATCTGAAGACGCGCCTCGCTCCGCACGAGCTCGCCTCGCGAGTGGAGCCAGTCCGTGAGGTCGACGAAGGTGAGCGTCGCGCCCCCTGGATCGTGGCCGTCTACCTGGTCGGTGGTGATTGTGCACGAGAGGTGGTGACGCTCTCCGCTGACAGGGTAGAAGTCGAAGATCACGCCGTGGTCCGGTTCGGGTTGATCACTCGGCACCGACGGATCGACGGTCAGGTTCGCAAGATCTTTCGAAACAACGTCGACGAGGAGTTGCCCGAGCGACTCCTTGGCAGATCGTCCGAACATCTTCTCCGCGTTGGCACTCCAACGCGTGATCCTCTGGTATGCGTCAACGTTCACGACCGCGACATTCGGGGACCGAAGGGGCGAGCGGCCACGGAGGCGGTCAATCTGAGATGCCCGCTTTGGCAGGTAGTACGAGGCAACGAACTTCTGATCGTTACTTTCCATCTCTCTCCCGTCTCGGCGATGCTGTCTCAAGGGCTTTCGCACCCGGTTGGACCGATCCACGCTTCATCGGTCACATTCGCCGGACGCTCCACCGCGGCTCGGCGATCCTCGGTTGTTAGACGCGGCGAAGTCTACGTTCACCTTTGAAGATTGTTGCGAATTTCCACCCGATGACCAACCGCAGGCAACCGTGTCCACTAATTGCGTTGTCGCAACGATCGTCGCGTGCGTCGGTCGCCGTCGGCGCGCCGGGCATCGGTGCGCGCAACGGACACGGGCAGCGCTGCGTGCTCACACGCGATCGGGGTCGGCACATCCTCCATACGCGGGCGTGGCGAGAACCGGGGTGGCAGGTCTCGCGGTCATCCAACGAATAATGCGACCGACGATCAAGTTCGCGCGCTCTCGCGGTACTTCACGCCCAGCCACGGCAGAGGTGTAAAGCTTCCAAGGTGGATGATCATGGGCTTGACGAGGCGCTTGAGGCGGCGCGCGGCGGCGCGGAGTGGGCGGTCTCAATTTTGTTCCAGTCGATTCAACCCGATCTTCTGCGCTTCCTCGCCTATCGGGCGCGCGATGTCGTGGAAGACCTCGCGTCGGAGACGTGGCTTGCGGTCGCCCAAAACCTCCCGCAGTTTTCTGGCTCAATCTCGGAGTTTCGGGCACTGGTCTTCACCATCGCGCGGCGACGTGTCGTGGATCACTACCGCAGACAGGGCCGCAGGCCACTCTCCGTGCCCTTTGCGTACGACAACGATCCGCCGGGTTCGGACGAGGTGGCGGACCAGGTCGTCGAGGCAATGTCGTCGCGCGCGGCCGTCGATCGGCTCGTCAAGACACTGCCGAAGAGCCAAGCCGAGGTGGTGATCTTGCGCGTCGTTGCGGGTCTGAGCTCCGAAGAGGTCGCCAAGGTCACCGGCCGTAGCGCTGGGGCGGTTCGCGTCCTCCAGCACCGCGCGATCGCGAGGCTCTTGAAGGAATTCTCCGCGAGAATGTAACGGATCTCGCGGGCGTGGCGATGTAACCAGTGCGATGACGACACCAAATGGCTTCGATGGCGAAAGGCTGCTCTCGGGATCGATTGACCCCGACGACGCGCCGCCCCAGTTCAAAGAGCTTGCCGGCCTGGTCCGGGCGGCCCGCACGCCGGTGGCTGGGGGGTCGCCAGCTGCCGATCAGGCGTTCGTCGCCGCGATCGCCGACGAGGTGCGCCGTTCGGCCGAGCTCGGGCAGGTGCCTGCATCTCACTATCTCCGTCATCTGCGTCGAGTCCCGTCGGCACGCGTCGCGACAGTCACCGCGGCACTGATGCTCACGGGAGGATTCGCCGCCGCCGCGGCCACGGGATCACTTCCCGCTCCCGTCCAGCACGCAATCTCCCACGGATTCGCCCGGGTTGGAATCTCGCTTCCCGATCCCCAGATCCCGAACCCGACCGGTCGGGGCCGCGCCACCACACCGACCACCGCGACGGGCGCGGTGGGCGCGGCAAGGTCCAGGGTTGTCGCGGACACCTTCGGCGCCTGTCAGGCGTACCTCCACTCCGTGCACGCGACGACCTC
>DAIDIA010000226.1 GCA_027459565.1 Acidimicrobiaceae bacterium
GCAAGTGGCGGCATCAAGGAGATGAAGTACCGGCCAAAGATCGGCAACGGTGATTTCGACACCAAGACCCGGCAGGTCGGCAAGTTCCTCCAGGATGGCCACAAGGTGAAGATCACCATCATGTTCCGTGGCCGCGAGGTCTATCACCCTGAGCTCGGCCGGAAGATCCTCGACCGCATCGCCGAGAGGATGGAGGGTGCGGCGAAGATCGAGTCCGAGGCGCGTCTTGACGGGCGCAACATGGTGATGGTGCTCGCGCCGGATCGTCGGGCCGCAAAGCCCGCCGCTCCAAGGTCGGATGCGCAGCGCTCCGAGGCAGCGCAGCGCCGGTCCCGCGTGGTGAACCCGGAGCCGACCGGGGAGGCGCTGGCCGAGTCGGGCGCGGTTGGGGATGGTCAGGTGAACGCGCCGGTCGCGGCCGAGGTGTCCGTGGGCGAGCACGAGGTAGTTGAAGGTATCGCCCCTGCGAATGGCGCAGGGGATGGGAAGGACTGAAATGCCGAAGATGAAGACCCACCGCGGCGCCGCCGCAAGATTCAAGGTCACCGGGACGGGAAAGCTCCGTCGCCGCCAGCAGAACCGCGGGCACCTGATGGAGCACAAGAGCTCCGTGCGCGCCCGCCGGCTCGGGCGTGAGGCCGATGTGTCAAAGGTCGATGCGCCACGGATCCGGCGTCTGCTCGGTCTGTAGTCCGCGGTCGGAAGGTGCGGTCGGGACCCGACCCCCTCTTAGCAGTCACACTATTTCGTTCTGATGAAAGGAGCACCCCATGGCGAGGGTCAAACGCTCAGTTGCCAGCAAGAAGCACCGCCGCGTCGTACTTGAGCGCGCGCAGGGATACTACGGAAACAAGTCTCGCTCGTTCCGGAGCGCGAATGAGCAGGTCATGCACTCGTTGCAGTACGCATACCGCGACCGTCGCGCGCGCAAGGGCGACTTCCGCAGGTTGTGGATCCAAAGGATCAACGCGGCCGCGCGTATCGAGGGTGTCAGTTACTCCCGGTTCATCGCCGGTCTCCATCTCGCCGAGGTCAACGTCGACCGCAAGATGCTCGCGGACCTCGCGGTGCGCGACCATCAGGCATTCGCGAAGTTGGTCGGCGTCGCCAAAGAGGCGCTCGCGACCAAAGAGGCCGCCTCCTGATTGAGCCGTCGATCGGAGCACGTCACCAGCGGGTGACGAGGCTGCGACGACTCTCGGCCAAACGCAGCCAACGCGACCGGGACCGGGTCTTCGTCGCCGAGGGCGCCAAGGTCGTCGAGGCTGCGCTCGATGGTGACGTCGCGATCGAGGCGATCTACTGTGACACGGGATCCTCTGGACTCTCGGCCCTCGAACCGCTGCTTGAGCGCGCCCGGGCGCGCGGCGTGCGGATCCACGGCCTCGAATCCGGGGTGATCGAGCGCGTCAGCGACACGGTGACCCCGCAGCCGATCCTCGCGGTCGTTCCCTTCATCGACCGGCCGATGGCGTCGATCACCGCAGGTGTCGTCCTCGTCCTCGTCGACGTTCGAGATCCGGGGAACATCGGAGCGGTGCTCCGTTCGGCGGACGCGGCCGGGATCGATGCCGTGATACTGAGCGATGGGTGCGCAGATCTCTACAACCCGAAGACCGTGCGCGCGAGTGCGGGATCGCTCTTCCATCTTCCGACCGTGCGCGGCGGTGCGCCAGAGGAGGTGCTCTCGCACCTCGAGGCCTCCGGATTTGTGACCTGTGCGACGCTTGCGCGCGGTGCGCAGGACTACGCCGACGCCGAACTCTCCGCGCCGCTCGCGCTCTTCTTTGGCAATGAGGCAAAGGGTCTCGAGGCGGAATTCGCCAATCGCTGTTCCACATCGATCAGCGTGCCGATCGCGGGTGGAGCGGAGTCACTCAACGTCGCGATGGCCGCGACCGTCATCGCCTTCGAACTTGCGCGCCGTCGTCGCCGTGGTGGACGAGAAGCGCTTAGCATGAACGTGTGAACGAGGCGAACGTGGAACCATCAGTCATCGAACAGGCGCGCACGTTCGTCGCGACCTCGCTGCCGGCGATCGCGGCGGTCGCGAGCATCGCGGAACTCGACGAGCTCGAGGCGAGATCGATCGGCAGGCGCGCCCCGTTCGTGGAGTGGAAGCGCTCCCTCGCCACCCTTGCACCCGACGAACGTCCCCGCGCGGGCCAGGCACTGAACGAGGGGATCGGCGAACTCGCCGAGGCACTGCGCGTACGTCGAGCGGAGCTCGAAAGGACCGAGCGCGCCCGACTCCTCGATCTCGACCGGCTCGACCTCGGCGAGGTGATCACCAGATGGACTCCGGGCCATCTGCATCTTGTCACCAAGGTCCGCGAGGAGCTCGAGATGGTGTTCCTCGGAATGGGATACGAGGTCGCCGAGGGTCCCGAAATCGAGACCGACTGGTACAACTTCAGCGCACTCAACATGCCAAAGCACCACAGCGCGCGTTCGATCCAGGACAGTTTCTACCTCAATGTCGGTGACGGCGATTCGTGGCTGTTGCGATCGCAGACATCACCGGTGCAGATCCGCCTTCTCGAGCGCGGCGTCCTGCCGCTCTACGCGATCGCGCCCGGGCGCGTCTACCGGCGCGATACCGCCGATTCGCGCCATCTTCCGGTCTTTCACCAGATCGAGGGGATCGTCGTTGACAAGGGCGTCAGCTTCGGCGATCTCAAGGGCACGATCAACACCTTCGTGCACGCGATCTTCGGCGACGAGATCTCGGCCCGCCTCCGTCCGGCGTACTTTCCCTTCACCGAGCCCTCGGCCGAGTTCGAGATCACCTGCGCGATCTGTGCCGGCGAGGGATGTCGCACCTGCTCGCAGACGGGCTGGATCGAACTCGGAGGCTGTGGGATGGTCCATCCCGCGGTCTTCGAGGCAACGGGCGTCGATCCCGAGCTCTATTCGGGGTTCGCGTTCGGGTTCGGGATCGACCGCCTGGCGATCATGCGCCACGGCATCGAGGACATCCGGAGTTTCTTGGAGAACGATGTTCGATTCCTGCGACAGTTCTAGCCCGGCGTGTTTCCCTGCGCTCGCTAAAGGAGCCTGAGTGCGCGTTCCCCTGAGTTGGTTGAAAGACTATGTCGATCTTGATGTCGCGCCGACCGACCGCGCCGCGGTGCGCGCGCTCGGCGAGGTGCTCGACCGCCTCGGCCTTGTCGTCGAGGGCATCGACTACATCGGCGAGGGGCTCGACGGAGTGATCCTCGCGCGCGTCACGGAGATCCGGCCGATCGAGGGCGCGGACAGGATCAGGCTCGCGGTTGTCGACGCGGGCGCGAGCGGACACGTGGAGGTCGTCTGTGGCGCCTGGAACTATGG
>DAIDIA010000227.1 GCA_027459565.1 Acidimicrobiaceae bacterium
GCTGTCGTTGTCGGTCTCGACCGGGGACTGACCTTTGACCGCCTGACCCGAGCCTGTCGGGCGATCAGTCGCGGCGCGAAGTTCCTCGCCACCAATGACGATGCCACCTATCCGACCGCGCTCGGGACCCTTCCCGGAGGAGGAGCGCTCGTGGCGGCGGTCGAATACGCGACGCGCATCCATCCAATTGTTGCTGGAAAACCCTACGAACCGTCGGTGAAGCTCGTCATGGAGGTCCTTGGTCACGTGTCGGTCGTGGTCGGGGATCGGCCCGAAACCGATGGCGAACTTGCTCGAAACCTCGGTGCCAGGTTCGGTATCGTACGCTCCGGTGTAACGAGCAGCACCGCACGAGTTGTTCCGACTCCCGACCGCGACGGACCCGACCTGCTCTCCTTGGTCGCGGAGGCACTCGGAAGTACCCCTCAGCAGGTGCTTTCGAGTTCCGGCCTACACTCATGACATGGCTGGTTACTCGCGAAAATTGCTTCGAGACGGCGTGCAGCGCCTCATCCAAAAGGGAACCGGCGCGATTGGCTCTGACGATCTCAATCTGTCTGAACTCTTGCACAACGTCGTCAAGAGTGCCCGAACGACGACGGTCGCAACCGAGAACCACCTTGAGGACATGAAGGATCGCGCGAAGAACATCGGCGAGACGGTGCTCAGCGTCGCAAAATCCGTCGATTCCCTGAGTGACCTCGAGCAGCGGCTCAAAGCCCACCGAGGCGAGATCGCTGACGCTGCTCGGACCTTTTCCGAACAGTTGCGCGAGATCTTCGCTCATCTGGCTGAGCCGGTATCGAAAGAGGGGGGAGCCGAGACAGGGCCGAGCCCCGAGATCGCGTCCTCGGTTCCCGATGAGGGAGATCCGCTTCGCCGACCCCATGAAGACAAAGGTTGAATGTCGAGGTGGGTCAATTTCCGAGAATTGTTGTATCCGTGACAGGTCCCCGCACAGCACGCACCGGGCAACATGACCGTTGAGATCGGATCGCGCAGCATCCGGGAGATCGCGCTCGTGGTGCATCCACACCGATTGGTGGCAAAGGAACTCGCCGAGATCGTCGAACGTTGGTGGCGAGAACGCGGCGTCTTGGTGCACACGGAGGACGGAGAATATGACCCTTCGTCGGAGCCCTTCCGCAAGGAGATCGACTTTGCCATCAGCCTCGGCGGCGACGGGACGATGCTGCGGACCGTTGCCCTTTCGGCCCCCTCCGGGATTCCGGTGCTCGGTGTCAATCTTGGGAATCTGGGCTATCTGACAACGGTCGAACCGGACGAGATCACCCAGGCGTGTGCGTCGCTTGCCACGGGTGATTACACCATCGAGGACCGCATGTTGCTCGAAGTGTCGATAACCTCCGGGGTCTCGGAGCAACGTGTCGTTTCCGGAGTCCTCGCGATGAACGAGGTCGTCGTCGAAAAGACCTCCGATGGACACACAATTCACCTGGCAGTGAAGATAGGAGCCGATCAGTTCCTCACCTACGCGGCGGATGGAATGCTCGTGGCGACTCCGACCGGATCGACCGCATACAACCTGTCCCTTCGCGGCCCGATTGTCTCTCCGAAACTCAAGGCTCTCGTCATGACTCCGATAGCTCCGCACATGCTGTTCGACCGCACCTTGATCATCGAGCCGGAGCTGCGCATTTGCTTTGAGCTCCTGCCCGACCGCGAGGCGGTCGCCGTAGTCGACGGCGAGCGCATTGCGGAGCTGTCTCCGGGCGATTCGGTCGAAGTGGGAGCGTCTGCACACGTCGCTCGCATGATCAAAATCGGAGAGCGCGGCTTCTACGGGATCTTGCACACAAAGTTCGGACTCCTGGATCGATAAAAGATGATCAATGAGCTTCGCGTACATGATCTGGGCGTCATCGCCGATGTCGATCTGGTGCTCGAAGAGGGGATGACTGCAATTACCGGCGAAACCGGCGCCGGGAAGACGATGATTGTCGACGCGATCGAACTGCTGCTCGGCGGGAGATTCGATCCCGACATGGTGCGTTCAGGATCGACCGAGGCCGCCGTCGAGGGACGGTTCTTCCATGATTCAAACGAGACGGTGGTTCGCCGGATCCTTCCCAAGGGCGGACGTTCTCGGGCATTCATCAATGGATCGCTCACGCCACTCGCGGAGCTGGCGGGATTTGGCAGCTCGCTCGTGGATCTGCATGGTCAGCACGCCCATCAGTCCCTTCTGGCACCAACTGAACAACGGAGGGCGCTCGACCACTTCGGCGAAATCGACCTCGAAACACTGCTTCGGCTACGCGGCGAGATCCGGGCAATCGATCACCGGCTTGAGGAACTGGGAGGCGATGATCAGCTGCGCTCGCGCGAGCTCGATCTCTGGGAGTTCGAATTGCGCGAGATCGACGCACTGAACATCACCTCGCCAGACGAGGACGAGGAGCTTGCATCCGAGGAGGATCGCCTTGCCCAGGCGGTTTCGCTGCGAGAGTCTGCGGTCCGGGCGTACGAGGACATCGTTGGCACGGATGCAAAGGGCGCGCGCGACCTGCTCGGCTCGGCGATCAATGCGCTTGGCACCCATGATGCCCTGAGCGGCTTTGTCGAAAGACTGCGCGGCACGATCGCCGAACTTGACGACCTCTGTGCCGATCTTCGCAGGGCGACTGAGGCATTCGAGGAGGACCCGGCACGCCTCGAGGAGATCCGCGAGCGAAGATCCCACCTTGCGCGCATCAAGAAGAAGCACGGAGACTCGCTTTCTGGTGTTCTCGCCGCCCGCGAGGTACTGAGGGACCGAATCGAGTCCGCAAAATCAGGAGACGAGAGACGCAGGAGCCTTCTTGGCGAGAGAGACTCCCTGGTCGAGAAGATGCTCCTCGAGGAGCAGAGGATCGGAGACCTGCGTCGACGTGCCGCGCCCTCTTTGGCCAAGCAGGTTGAGGCGCGTCTCCATGACCTGGGACTGACCAGAGCCCGCATTGAGATTGACCTTGCGGATACGGGTCTCGCCGATGATGTGGCCTTCCTTTTGAACGCGAATCTCGGCGAACCCGCGCTTCCACTCAGCAAGGTCGCGTCAGGCGGAGAGTTGTCCCGTACGATGCTCGCACTCCGACTGGTACTCAGTTCCGGGCCGTCGACTCTCGTCTTCGACGAGGTGGACGCCGGAATAGGCGGAGAGGCAGCTCTTGCGGTTGGTCGCGCACTTCGCGAGCTCGGTCGCGAGCACCAGGTCATCGTGGTGACGCACCTCGCGCAGGTGGCGGCATTTGCCGACAACCAGTTGGTAGTGGTGAAAGATGAGCACGATGACCGGACTCTCGCGCGCGTCGAGGCGGTCGAGGGAGACGATCGCGTCAGCGAACTTGCCCGAATGTTGTCGGGACACCCGGACTCCGAGAACGCACGGCGGCACGCTGCGGAACTCCTGAGGTTGGTTGTCGCCGATCATCGGGTTCCCCGATGATATTTGCCGAACATCTCCTTCCATCGATCAAACTGCCACTAGCGTGAGGGAGGCGGATGACGGAGGATGTAGTGGCTAAGTTCGTGTTTGTGACCGGTGGCGTATCGAGCTCACTCGGGAAGGGCCTCACTGCCTCTTCGCTCGGCCGTCTCCTCAAGGCCCGCGGACTCAAGGTACGGATGTGCAAGCTGGACCCGTATCTCAACTTTGATCCAGGCACGATGAACCCCTTTGAACATGGCGAGGTCTTTGTCACCGAGGATGGCGGCGAGACCGATCTCGACCTCGGTCACTACGAACGCTTCATCGACGAAAACCTTCCACGCGCCTCGAATGCAACGACGGGGCAGATTTACACCTCCGTGATGCAAAAGGAGCGCAGAGGCGATTATCTCGGCAGGACGGTTCAGGTGATACCGCACATCACCGATGAGATCAAGGAGCGAATCCTTCGTCT
>DAIDIA010000228.1 GCA_027459565.1 Acidimicrobiaceae bacterium
GAGTACCCTCACCGCTTGACCTGTCTCGAGAGCGCGACAAGAGATTGCTCCATGTTGTTAAGAACGATCTCCCATGTGTAGTTCGCCAGAACGTATTCGCGCCCGCGCTCGGCGAGCGCGGACGCGGCCTTGGGCGCCTCGGCGACAAAGCGCAGGCATTGCGCGAACTCCAGATCGTCGTTGTAGCTGAGTCCTCCGCCCGACCTCTCACAGTGCCAGGTGATGACCTCTCCGGCCGCGTTCGCGATGACTGGCGTACCCGCCAGCCAGGATTCCATCATCGTACGCGAGAAGCTCTCGTTGACACTCGGCTGGATCATCGCCTCGGCTGCGGCGAACGCGTTGGGGAGTTCGTCGGTATCGAGGAAACCGAGATCGATGACACGCTCGCGGATGCCCTCGGGAACATTCGGAGCACCGACTCCGACGGTCACGAGATCGAACGGCAGATCGCCGCCGACAAGGGCCGCGGCGAATCCGCCCAGGAGCTGGCGCCATCCCTTCCCGTCCTCTCGCCGACCGGCGTACAAGATGAACGGGCGGTTCAGGCCGTGCCGCTCGCGAAATCCGGCGGGGTCATAGGCGACCGGGACGTTCACCGCAGCTCCAACGACCGAGTGGTGTGCGCTCATCCCGGGCGCGACTCGGTGTCCAAGCTGGTGTTCGGGCTCGGAGAGGAACCAGAGACCCGCCGATGCGCTGAGTGTCTTTGAGACGATGCTCAGCCACGCGTAGGGCTCGTCGTGCAGACATGGCATCACGATCGTCCGCTCCGGCGCGACCTCGGCACCGTAGATCGTCGACCAGAACAGGTACGGCGACAAGATGATCGCGTCAAAGCTTCGGGCGTTCTTGGCAAGGTCGATGTAGAGATCGGGAACACGAAAGCGGCCGTTGACCCATGCGATCTGCTCGGTCTCGGTCAGTTGCTCGCCGGCCTGGACGCGCCGCTCGAGTTCGCCGGCCAGCAGGCGGGACTTCGCCGAGACCGTCGGGTAGCGCCGCACGGTGATGCCCCGGTCGTGAGAGGTGCCGGCCTCGAACTCATTCTCCCAACTGAAATGTGACCGCGCACAGGTCGTGAGCAGCTCGACCTCGTAGCCGCGCCCCGCGAGACCCAGGGCCGCCTCGGCCATGACTGCCTCGGATCCCCCGACAACACCCTCGCCATAACGCGGGGTCACGAAGGCAATGCGCATCGCCTGCGAACCTGTCACCTCGCCCCGCCTTTCCGTCGACCCGCCGAGATCTTGCTCCCAACACTACGCGACCGCTCCCTAAGGCACGGGTCGCTTGCGAAGAGGCCGCGCAAAGAGGGTGTGACGGGCGCGATTTGGCTGACGACCACTATCCTCTCCCGTAACGCCCGCAATGGCCGAGCGGGCCAAATCAATTCAAAGTGAGGATCGGTTTGTCGCCACTGTCGTCGAGGACGCCGCGCGCGTTTCGCCTGCGTCCGACGGAGCGGCGAGGACCGCGGCTGCCAAAGTTGCGGAGGTGGAGACGGTTCGCCGCGATGGTGGCGCTCGCGTCCATGCCACTTGCGATCCTCGCTCCACACGCCGCGCTCGCCCAGTCGGGCGGAGGCGTGAACTTCCCGGAGCCCACATGGACCGACACCGTCGGTCCGGTCGCGATCTCCTCGCCGACCGTTGCCACAATCAATGGCACCCAGGTCGTGATGTTCGGTTCGGAGAATGGCTATCTCTATGTCGTCAATGCGACGACGGGCGAACCGATGCCCGGCTGGCCCCAGCCGGTCGACATCGCGCCCGGTGTGCCGACCGCGATCGAATCGACGCCGACACTGGCATTCGTGAACGGACCCTCGCGGCCCCCGATCATCCTTGTCGGCGCGGGCTCGACCTACGTCGCGCACCAGCAGGGAGGACTTGTCGCGTTCAGCACGACGGGTCGCCTCGTCTTCCGATTCAATACGCTCGACGTCTTCAACGAGTGGAACGGGGGCGCGACTCCCGATGGCTATCGCGAGGGCGTGATCGCGACACCCGTCGTCGGCGACATCACCGGCGATGGAGAGATGGACATCGTCTTTGGTTCCTGGGACCACCGGCTCTACGCGCTCAAACCGAACGGCCGCCTCGTGCGCGGGTTCCCGCTCGATACCCAGGACACCATCTGGTCATCGGCTGCGCTTTTTCACGTGCGGGGAGCACCCCGGCGTCTCGACATCTTCGTCGGAGGGGATGCAAGCGGCGTCGCGCACTGCTACGGCGGGTTTCTCTACGACGTCACCTACGAGAGGCATCGACCACATATCGTCTGGAAGCGATGTGAGAATCAGACGATCTGGTCAAGTCCCGCGGTCGGGGTGATCACCGCCGATGGCCGTCCCTCCGTCGTCGTCGGCACGGGATTCGGCGAGACACCGCCGTATCGATCCGGCTCGTATCGGCTCTTTGCCTATTCCGCGAAACGAGGACGCCGCCTTGCCGGCTGGCCGGTCACGACGACCGGTCCGACATTCGGATCCCCGGCGATCGGCACGCTGCCCGGCAGCGCCCTGCCCGACGTCGTTGACGTCTCCTGGTGCACCAAATGCGCACCCTCGAAGTCGGGAGTCTCCGTGGTGAACGCGTTCAGCGGCACCGGTGCGCTGTTGTGGACACAGCAACTTGAAGGCGCCAACGATTTCTCATCGCCGATCATCGCGGACCTACTCGGCAACGCGAACAACGACGTTCTCGTCGGTTCGTCGAACGGTCTCTATCCACTCGACGGTGCGACGGGTCAGTACCTGTTTGGAACCTCCCTCTCGCAATCGCTCACCAGCTGCTCGATGCAAGACGCCCCTGCAGTCGCGGACATCGCGGGAACGGGACCGGGGACTGGATGGCGACTCTTCGTCATCTGCGGGGGTCCGAAACAGATCACGCCGACCGGCAGGCTCATCAGCTACCCGCTTCCCTATGCTCCGGCGATCACACCGCCATGGCCCATGTGGCGGGGCAATCCCGACCACACCGGAGTCGCGCCCTGACCGGCGCGAGCGACAGCTCGATTACGCGGGGACCTGTGCGAGCGCAGAGCGCTCGATCACGCGATCGATGAAACCGTACTCAAGTGCCTCTTGTGCGGTGAACCACCGGTCCCGGTCAGAATCAGCCTCGATGCGCTCGATCGACTGACCGGTGTGGAAGGAGATGCGTTCGGCCATCATCTTCTTCAGATAGACGATCTGCTCTGCCTGGATTGCGATGTCCGAAGCCTGACCCTGCATCGAC
>DAIDIA010000229.1 GCA_027459565.1 Acidimicrobiaceae bacterium
TTGAAGCAACAGAGATTTCGTTAGACTCGTGTTGGAGAACATAACGAATCGCACGAAGCCAACCAGGAGGGAAATTCAGTGGCTCAGCACAAAGTTGTAGAGGTTCGGGCAACCGGTCGACTCCCTGAGGTCGTCACGAAAGATGTCCAGACCGAGCTTGACAATCACCAAGGCGAGGGCTGGGAGCTGATCACTGTTCAGCCGGTCATCTACAACTCCTCAACGACCGGGTACCTCCTTCTTTTCTTCCGGAAACCTTGAATCCCGAGGACGCGGCAAGCGCGCTCTCTGTACGGGAGTGAAGACCAAGACGCGGTGTCGCCCGGCCGGTGTTCCGGCCGGGCGACACCGCGTCTGAAATTTGAGGTCTACCAGATTGCTTCGGTTAGATCCTTTGTGGCATCGCGCCAAGGAACACCGCGCGGAATGATCATCTCCCCCGCTCGCGTCGTGCGATAACTCTCGGGATCAGTCCCTCGAGGGGACCTTCCTTGCTCAACGGCATCGGCGGCTTCGAGCAGGAGTTCACGGCACGCTGAGATCGCTCGGTCAGTTGAACCTAGCGCCTCAAGGTCTCGACGGACAATGCCGCCCATGCCCTCTTGCAGTGCGTAGTCCTGCGTGTTGACCCCGGCAATGCCAGTGAACGTCTTGGTTCTCTGAACTTCGCGATCGATCAGGTAGTCATTCGATGGATTCCGTTGAAGCCAATAGCTGCCGGGAATGAAGTCCTCAGGATGTCGGCCGTTGCGCTTCTCTGACGCGAGGAACTCCTCTCGAGTCATTCCAATGGCATCGGATGCGCAGTACTTGATGTTGTAGACGTAGGAATTTTCGTCATCGATCGGTACCCAGATGTGGCCATCGAGCGCAGGTATCCGCGCCGGATTGCCCTCTCCATCTACAAGGCTCGCGCGCATCTGCTGATTCGGCATCATGAACTGGTAGACGCGTACGTAGCTCCGGTCCTCGGAGATGTTGCGGATCGATCCGTATCGGAAGCCATAGTCGGTGCGGTCCACCTCAAGCGTCGGATGCGGGTCGAGACTACGCAGAAGGTTCGGATTCTGGATGTCGTTGTTGTGCGCGAACGACGAGTGGGCGGTGTCGATGCCACCCTCGATCCCCTGGAGGTAGTTTGCGTGCTCTCCGGTCTTGGAGACTCCGCGATGAGTCTCTGGAGCTCTCATCCACTCGTAGTTCGGAGGTGGTGGCATCTCCTGTGTCGGCCCCATGTAGGTCCAGACGATGCCCGCCTTCTCGTATGTCGGGTAGGCCTTGATCGCGACGCGGAGCCGGAATCTCGAATAGGGGGGCTCGGAGGGCATGTCGACGCAGGCGCCCTGCACGTCGAACTTCCACCCGTGATACACGCAGCGCAGCCCGCACTCCTCGTTGCGTCCGAAGAAGAGCGGTGCACGGCGGTGCGCGCAGTAGGCCTCGACGAGACCGATCTCGCCCGCCGAGTCGCGGAACGCGACGAGGTCCTCGCTCAGCAACCGGACGCGCACCGGTGGACCGTCCGGCTCGGGGATCTCCTCGGAG
>DAIDIA010000230.1 GCA_027459565.1 Acidimicrobiaceae bacterium
GACGAGGTTCGACAGGCCGAGCTCGACGAGCCGAGCAGGATCCGGTTGAAGGAGATCTACGAACTCTCCGTGCGCGAACTCGCCGACACGCTCTCTCCGGCGCTCGCCGAGGAACTCGACCGGCTCGCGTTGCCCTTTGAGTCGCCGACTCCGACCGACGCGGAGCTGCGCATAGCGCAGGCGCAGCTGGTGGGGTGGCTCGAGGGACTCTTCCACGGGATCCAGGCAACGCTCTTCGCCCAGCAGGTCGCAGCCCAGAACCAGCTCGAGGAGATGCGGCGGCGTTCGCTGCCAGCTGGCGACCCCTCCCAGCAGCGTCCGCGCGGTGGAGGCAACTACCTCTGAGGCGAACCTCGAGCCGGAGCGCTCGAGTGGCACGGAGTATCCGCGTCCGTCGGTGAACCGCACCGCAGTCCGCGACAATCTCTGCCCCGCCTATCGGGCGTGGGGTAAGTTGAATTCGATAAACAACATCTCTGTAACTTCGTCCACGAGACGTGGGCAGCGGCAGTGCAATGACCTGTGGAGGCGCGCGGATGACATCATCCGGTTCGGGTAGATCCTTTGCCCATCTGCATCAGCACACGGAATACTCCATGCTCGATGGGGCGGCCCGTGTGCGAGACGTCGTGGCCACTGCGATTCGAGACGGTCAGCCTGCGATCGCGATAACCGATCACGGAAACATGTACGGCGTCCTCGATTTCTACCGGCAATGTGTCGATCAGGGCATCAAGCCGATTGTCGGAACCGAGGCGTACATGGCCGCGAACTCTCGTTTCGACCGACCGGTCCGGCGAGGGCGCGTCGACGACACCGGAGGAGAGGGCGAACGCGGGGAGAAGCTTTATTACCACCTCACCGTGCTCGCCGAGAACGCGGTCGGCTACGCAAATCTCATGAAGCTCTCCTCTGATGCCTATCTCGAGGGCTACTACTACAAGCCACGCGTCGATTGGGAGCTGCTCGATCGCTATCACGAGGGTCTTGTGGCGACAACCGGCTGTCTTGGCGGAGTGGTGCTCCAGGCACTGCTCGACGATCGCTTCGAGGAGGCCGTTTCGCTGGCCGCCCGACTGCAGGATGTCTTTGGAAAGGACAACCTCTTCATCGAGATGCAGGACCACGGTCTCGTCGAACAGCGCCGCACCAATCCGAAGCTGATCGAGATCGCGAAGAGGATCGGCGCGCCGGTCGTTGCGACGAATGACTCGCACTATTGCGCGCGCGACGATGCCATCTCGCACGATGCGCTGTTGTGCGTGCAGACCGGCGCGACCATCGACGATCCGAAGCGTTTCAAGTTCGAGGGTCAAGAGCACTATCTCAAGAGCGCCAGGGAGATGCGCGAGCTCTTCGCCGAGATACCCGAGGCGTGCGACAACACGCTCTGGATCGCGGAGCGCGCCGAGGTCGAGATCGAGCTCGGGAATCCGACGCTTCCCCAGTTCCCCGTGCCGCACGAGTTCCTCCGGGACTCCTACGAGGAATCCGCCTCGCGTTACCTGCGACACCTCACCTACGAGGGAGCCGCGCGGCGATATGGCGATCTGCTTCCCGCCGCGGTGACCGAGCGGCTCGACTACGAACTCGGCGTCATTGAGAGCATGGGCTTTCCCGCCTACTTCCTCGTTGTGTGGGACCTCATCGAACATGCGCGCAAGTCAAACATTCGCGTCGGCCCGGGTCGCGGCTCAGCGGCCGGCTGCTGCGTCGCGTACTGCCTCGGCATCGTCGACATCGATCCGATCCGGTACGACCTCATCTTCGAGCGTTTCCTGAATCCGGGACGCAAACAGATGCCGGACATCGACATGGACTTCGACGAGCGGTATCGCTCGGAGATGATTCGCTACGCCTCGGAGCGCTATGGCTGGGATCATGTCGCGCAGATCGTCACCTTCTCGACCATCAAGGCACGCGCCGCGGTGCGCGACGCCGCGCGCGTGCTCGGACTTCCCTACGCTCTCGGAGACCGCGTGGCGAAGGCGATGCCCCCGCTCGTGATGGGGCGGGACACCGATCTCGGGGACTGCTTCGAGAAGAACCCGAAGAATCCCGATGGATTCGCCGCGGCCCAGTCGCTTCGCGAGATGTACGCGAGCGACCCGGACGCGAAGCGTGTGATCGATGTTGCCCGAGGTCTTGAGGGACTCCGTCGTCAGGACGGCATCCATGCTGCTGCGGTCGTCATCACCCATGAGCCCCTCACGGAGTACCTGCCGATCCAACGCAAGCCCGAGGCGGGCGGGGACGCATCGTCTGCACCAATCGTCACTCAGTACGAGATGCATGGAGTGGAGGAGCTGGGTCTTCTCAAGATGGACTTCCTCGGGCTGCGCAACCTCTCGGTCATCGAGACCGCGCTCGATCTCATCGAACGCAGTACGGGAGAGCGTCCCGACATCGACAACGTCGCCCTCGATGACCAGAGGACCTTCGAGATGTTGCGTCGCGGCGATTCGATCGGTGTCTTCCAGCTCGAGGGTGGACCGGTGCGCTCGCTCATGCGCTCGCTCGCCCCGACGAGTTTCGACGGCATCGCCGCGCTCGTCGCGCTCTATCGACCGGGTCCCATGGCGACCAACATGCATCGCGACTACGCGGATCGAAAGAACAACCGCAAACCCGTCGCCTACCTGCACCCGGACCTTGAGCCCATCCTTGCCGACACCTACGGGCTGATGATCTACCAGGAGTCGGTGATGCGGGTCGCGCAGAAGTTCGCGGGCTACACGCTTGCCGAGGCCGATGAACTGCGCAAGGCCTGTGGCAAGAAGCTTCCGGAGCTGATCGCGGAGGAGCGGGAGCGATTCATCTCGGGGTGCGCCGAAGCCGGGTACGGGGCGAAGCTCGGCAAGGAGCTGTTCGACATCATCGAGCCGTTCGCCGACTACGCCTTCAACAAGTCCCACTCCTACGGGTATGGGCTCGTCGCGTATCAGACCGCCTGGCTCAAGGCGAACTATCCCGTTGAGTACCTCGCAGCACTGATGTCTTCGGTCAAAGACGACAAGGACAAGATGGCGGTCTACCTCTCGGAGTGTCGCAACATCGGCATCGAGGTAGTCGTTCCCGATGTCAACACCTCGCTCGTGAATTTCGCTCCGCGCCCAAACGCGGATGGCTCTCGCGCGAACGCAATCGTCTTTGGACTTTCCGCGGTGCGAAATGTCGGCGAGGGTCTCGTCTCGCTCATCGTCGAGGAGCGAGACGCGAACGGGCCGTTCACGGACTTCCATGATTTTTGCTGCCGCGTCGACACGAGTGTGCTCAACAAACGCTCCATCGAGTCGATGATCAAAGCCGGAGCCTTCGACGCTCTCGGGCACCAGCGCAAGGGCCTCTGTCTGGTCTTTGAGGAGGTCATCGACCACGTTCTCGCGCTCCGGCGCGACTTCGACCAGGGTATCTCGACGCTCTTCTCCCTGTTGGGAGAGCCCGACGGCGCTTCCGGTGGCGCAAACTTCAATGAGGCGCGGCGCGAGATTCCGAACCTCGAGTTCGAGAAGTCGGAGCGTCTCGCGCACGAGAAGGAGATGCTCGGCCTCTACATCAGCGATCACCCCCTGATGGGCAGAGAGTCGTCGCTTCGACGCCATGTCGATCTTTCGATCCGCGAGCTGCTCGATCAGGGAGCCTTCGCGGGCGGCGGCGCTGGGGAGTACAGCACGTCCCGGCGAATCGGTGGCGTGGTGACGAATCTCTCGCGGCGCTACACCAAACGCGGCGATCTCATGGCGACGTTCATCCTCGAGGATCTCGAGGCGGCAATCGAGGTGTTCGTCTTCCCCAAGACGATGTCCGATTACGGCATGCGCCTCGAGGACGATGCGATCGTCACGGTCCGCGGGCGTCTTGACGTGCGAGATGACGAGTCGAAGTTCATCTGCATGGAGGTCACCAGGCCGGAACTCTCGGGCGAGGGGGAGACGCTGCCGATCGAGGTCGCCGTGCCCGTCACCTCATTGACCGAGAGGCTCGTCACCCAGTTGAAGGAGCTGGTCGTCGATCATCCCGGGGCCTGCCCTTTGCACCTGCGGCTCGGCGAGAAGGTGATCAAGCTCCCGGCGGAGTTCAATGTCGACGCCGGTGGAGGATTTGTCGGCGCCTGCAAGGAGCTGTTTGGCCCCCAATCGGTCAGCGCCTAGCTGGTACTTTACGTCCTCCCAGCTCAGGACCGTTACTTAGGGGTCCGAATTCTCCCATAGAATGGAGGTCACGCAGCATTGGTCGGGTCTCCAATGCCGTGTCCGGAACCTGGTTCACGGATCGACCCGACCTCTCCGATCAGCGCATGGAACGCGTGCCTGAGACGAGCAACTTGGCTAGGAAGGGAATTTGGTCGCGATGGACGCCAAAACGATTGATTGCGCGAACCTCTCGGATTCAGACATGGAGAAGATGGCGGATCTGTGTTCTGAGCAGGGGAATGGCTTTGAGATCGGACTCCTCTCCAAGGAAAAGGAGTCAAAGACCTGGGTCCTGGTCACGCGCGCGTACGAGGGCGACAAGCTGCGCGGGTTTGCATGGACGACGCTCAAGCGCGTCGGCGGCACTCCGAGCATGCTGGTCGGACTCGCAGCCTTCGTGCAGACCAACGCCGCCGAGCAGGCACTCAAGGCCGTGATGCGCGAGCTCTACCACCGGGCCGTACTCGCCTTCCCCGATGAGGACGTACTCGTCGGCACGCGATTCAAAGACGCCGCCGCATACCGGGCCTTCCGCGGGCTTTCCGAGATCGTTCCCTTCCCCGAGCGAAAGACCTCGGGCGAGGAGCGCGCATGGGGCCGGCGTCTCGCCAAGGAGTTCCAGGCGGACGGTCGTCTTGATGACCGTACGTTCATCCTCAAGGGCGAGGGAGAGCCGATCCCCTTCCTTGACTTCTCGCCGCGCAAGCCCGTCGTTCAGCCCGAGGAGATCAGCGGTCAGTTCAAGGGCGTCAACGCCAAGCGCCATGACTTCTCGTCGTCTTCGGATGGGCGATGGCCGAGGAGCTCGCGGGGGCGAAGCTCCCCAAGTGATTCATCCCTCCCGAGGAGGCTCGGCCGTCAGCTGAGCTAGTTCCCGATGAGGCTGATGACAACCTTCTCGACATATCGGTCCTTGACGCGCGCGTAACCGATCAGCGCAAACCTGATCTTGAACCCCAACGCGCGCCGGAGCTCCTCGTTTTGGAGCACATGCCCCCGGTGGGCGCGTTCGATCGCGCAGGTGCGTGGTTCGTGCACCAGGAGGCTCTGCTTGAGTCCTCCCCAGACGAAGGTCAGGATCGTCCTCTCCGGACTCTCCGCGAGGAGACGGCAGTTCTTCGGGCGGAGCGCGATCAGCATCATCGAGGGCTCCGATGCATGGAGATCAGCGTAGGAGCGCGAGCGCGCCCGTGATCCGAGGACGAGTGCTCCGGGATGTTCCCCGAACTTCACCTGGGCACAGAGCCTCCGCAACGAGCGGCGTGTGACGGTGCCGACCCGGGATGGTTCGACCTCGGACCAGATCGCCTCTGGCCTACCGACATCGACGGGCTCTGGCTCTTTGACGACGAGACGATAGACATCGCCGACGCGTTGGCGGCTGGCTCGGACATCTTCGCCGGGCTCGCCGCCGAGACCGCGTTGGTGCGCGCGCACGTCGGTCTCGACGCGCACGAATGCCCGCGAGGCGAGGTCGACGCCGAAGAGTTCCCCGGCATCAAAGCCGAGAGCAACGATGTCGAGCGTCTGTCCCGGGGAGGCGTCGGCGCGCGTGCCCGGGACGAACCGGCGCGACACCTTGAACCGGGTGTTCCCCTCCGTCTTCGCGGGTTTGGGCATCAGTCGGCCGACGCACGCAAGATCTCGATATTGAGCTCCTCGAGTGTCGTGGCCGGGGAGCGACAGGTTCCATTGCGACAGACGTACGCCCTCGCATCGCCGCGGCCCTCCCAGAGGGGACTCGACGTCGGCTCTCCCCAGGCGAGTACCGAGGCGGGAAGGTACCGCCGCTGCACCGCCTCGACGAGCTGTTCAAGTCCCGGACCGATCACGATTTCGATCGCTCCGCGGTCGAGCATGCACGCAGTGGCGACGAGGTGGGAGAACGCGATCGGAGAGGCGATGAGACCCGCGGTCGCGCTCTTGAGCGTCGCGTCGACAGCCTCGATGTACCGCGCGTTGCCCGTCAGTGTCCCGAGGCGCAACAAAGCGCTCGCCGCGATCGACCCGGCCGCCGGGGTCACGCCGTCGTAGGAGTCCCTCGGGCGAACGATCAAACCCGTCGCGTCGCGGCCCGTCAGATACCATCCTCCGTCCTCGGCCTGAAACAGCCCGATGAGATCGTCGGCGAGTTGTGTCGCGACATCGAGATAGCGAGAGGTCCCCGTGAGTTCGCAAAGGCGCGTGAACAGGTCCACGCACCATCCGTAGTCGCTCGACATCGCGAGGTGCTGAGCTCTCCCGCCCTTGTAGGTGCGAAGGAGGCGTCCGTCGGAGCGTCGCAGCCGCGAGGCGATGAATTCACCGATCTCTACCGCCGACTGTCGCCAGCGTACGTTCTGGGTCGCGCCGGCGGCCTCGCAGAGCGCCGAGGCGAACATCGCATTCCACTCGGTGATGACCTTGTCGTCGAGGTTCGGCCGGATCCGTCTCGACCGGACTTCGAAGAGCCTCTGTCGTGCCCGTTCGACCGCGTCCGGCCTGACGAGGTCCCCCACTGGCCCACGGAAGAGGATCGAGCGCCCATGTTCGAAGTTCGCGTGGGTCATCTCGCCGTACCATGAGAAGATCGCCGAGGCGTCATCGTCGCCAAGTGCCGCAACGACCTCGTCTTTGGTCCAGGTGTAGAAGAGGCCCTCCCCGCCCTCGGAATCGGCGTCCTCTGCGGAGTTCACGCCACCGTCACGGTCTCGCAGGTCGCGAAGCACATATTCGATCGTCTCGCTCGCGACCTGGTGCCAACGCTCGTCGCCAGTGCTTTGGTAGGCGTGCAGGTAGAGACGGGCGAGCGTCGCCTGGTCGTACAGCATCTTCTCGAAATGCGGTACCAGCCATTGGCGATCGACGCTGTAGCGCGCGAAACCTCCTCCGAGGTGGTCATAGATCCCACCGGATGCCATTGCGGCAAGACTCTTCTCGACCATCGGCAGTGCACGGACATCACCGAGCTGGTCGGCGACGAGGAGAAGTTCCAGCATCGGTCCCTGGGGAAACTTCGGGGCATTCCCGATCCCGCCGTGGTCGGGGTCGAACATCTCGGAGAATCGCGTGACCGCGCGCGAGATGAGAAGGTCGCATGGCGGCCGGTCCGATTCGTGCTGTTCCGGAGGTGCGAGGCGCCGATCGATCGCGTCGGTCAGCTCTGTGGCCTGCTCGTCGATGGAGTCACGCCTTTCGTGCCAGGCGGTGGCGATCGCATCGAGTATCGCGATGAACGCCGGGATCTGGCCGCGCGCGATCTTCGGAAAGTAGGTGCCACCGAAGAACGGTCTCCCCTCGGGGGTCGTGAAGACGCTGAGCGGCCAGCCCCCCTGTCCCCCAAGCGCATGCACCGACTCCATGTAGATGGCGTCGACGTCCGGGCGCTCCTCGCGGTCGACCTTGATCGAGACGAAGTTCTCGTTCAGCACCCGCGCCGTATCGGGATCTTCAAACGACTCGTGGGCCATGACGTGGCACCAATGGCACGCGGAGTAGCCGATGGAGATGAAGACCGGTCGATCGAGCCGCCTGGCCTCGGCGAACGCGTCATCGTCGAAGCTGTACCAGTTGACGGGATTGTCGGCGTGCGAGAGAAGATACGGTGAGTTGATCTGGTCTGTTGCGGTGCGGATCTGTGGCATGGGCTTGGATCAATTGTCCTTCAGGGGACCGATCACGGCAATATGGCGATTCGCTGGGCCCTCGACGGAGCGCCGCGAGTCCCGGGGCGATCGAGTGAGTTGATCTGCCTCACACGACATCGTTGACGAATGCGCCGAGTGCGCGCCGATCGACCTTTCCGATCGCGGTCTTGGGAAGCGCGCCGACAAGATGCAGTTCCTTGATCACCGCCCAGGGGCCGATCTCCGAACGACACGCGAAGTTGAGCATCTCGATATCGGGCGCGTGCTCCGGTTCTGGCACGACGAAGGCGACGACGCGCTGCCCCCATTCGCTGTCGTTAACACCCACGATGCCGATCTCCTCCACTCCGGGCATCGTGATCAGGAGCTGTTCGATGGCAGCTGGCCAGATGTTCTCGCCCCCGGAGATGATGAGCTCACTGGTGCGCCCAAAGACCCGCAGCCTTCCCGAACTCTCCAACGCGCCGATGTCGCCCGTGACAAAGAATCCGCGTGCGTCGCGCGGATCGGTACCGTCGCGATAACAACGGAGCAGCATCGGACAGCGCAGTGCGATCTCACCCCGCTCGCGGATCTCGATCTCGACCCCGTCGAGCGGAAATCCGTCATATACGACTCCGCTCCCCGTCTCGGTCATCCCGTACGTCGTGACGGTATTGTCCCCCGGGTCGTGCGAAATTGCGGATCCGCCGAGGAGGATCTTCCGGAAGCGATCCTGGCGGGATCTTCCAAGGCGCGCGAGAGTCGTTGGAACGAGCGAGGTGAGTGTCGCTCCGTTCTTGAGCGCGCGATCGATCTTTTCGATGTCGAAACGCTCGAGGAGTGTCAGTGGCGTTCCGGTCACATAGGCGCGAAGGACAACCGAAAGCCCGCCCACATGGCTGAGTGGCAAGGAGCCGAGCCAGTGGTCGGATGCGCGATCGACACCAAGTCTTGCGCTCGTCGCGTGTGCCGACGCGTACACGGCGTCTTCGTCCAATATGACGCCCTTGGGTTCGCCGGTCGTTCCCGAGGTTGCGACGACGACGAGATCCCGATCTTCGACCATCTCGCCGCCCTCGAGGCGGCGGCGTTCTCCGTAGCGGTCGATGATGTCCGTCGGGCGCAGCGCCCTGAGCACCCGATCCCTTGCGCGACCTTCAAGTCGCTGGTCAAGGGGAGCGATTGCCTCGTTCTTGTCAAAGCACTCGGCCATGTACCCGACAAAGTCCGGACCCGCAGGGAGGTCAAGGGCGACGAGGCGGCGCACGGGGGGTAGCCTACATCCCGAGATGTCGAACCCATCATCTGACCTTCCGGACTACGAAATCAGCGGCGACTACACCGATATCCGCTACGAGCACGCCGAGGGAATCGCCAAGATCACCATCTGTCGACCCGAGGTTCGAAATGCCTTTCGTCCGCAGACGTTGTTTGAGCTCGCGGACGCGTTCAACGTCGCACGCGACGACCCTGAAGTCGGTGTCATCATCTTGACCGGCGAGGGGCCGCTCGCGTTCTGCTCCGGTGGAGATCAACGCATTCGGGGCGACGACGGCTATATCGGAGATGACGCAGTCGCGCGTCATGGCATCGGGCGACTGAACGTGCTCGATCTCCAGATGCAGATCCGCAGGCTGCCGAAGCCGGTCGTAGCGATGGTAGCGGGATACGCGATCGGTGGAGGACATGTGCTCCATCTCGTATGTGATCTCACGATTGCTGCGGACAACGCGCGATTCGGTCAGACGGGGCCGCGCGTGGGAAGTTTTGATGCGGGTTATGGCGCCGGACTGCTCGCAAAGACGATTGGTGTCAAGCGCGCGAAGGAGATCTGGTTCCTCTGTCGCCAGTACGACGCGAATCAGGCACTGGAATGGGGACTCGTGAACACGGTCGTGCCGCTCGACCGGCTCGAGGCCGAGACTGTCGCATGGTGTCGTGAGATGCTCGCGCTCTCGCCGTTGGCGCTGCGCATGCTCAAGGCGGGATTCAACGCCGCGGAGGACGGCCTTGCGGGTATCCAGCAGCTGGCCGGCGATGCGACGATGCTCTTCTACATGAGCGAGGAGGGCCAGGAGGGGCGCAACGCATTTGTTGAAAGGCGCCCCCCGGACTTCCGCCGGTTTCCCAAGCGTCCCTAGGGTCTCGATTTGGCAACCGTAAAGCAGTGGCTCGCCGCGGCGCGCTGGCGCACGCTTCCCGCAGCGGTGGTTCCCGTCGTGGTCGGCGTCGCTCTCGCACACGCCTACGCCAGCGTCCACTGGCTCGAGGCCGTTCTTGCGTTGATGGTCTCCCTGCTGATCCAGGTTGGCACCAACTACGCCAACGACTTCTCCGATGGAATCCGCGGAACCGACGCGAGGCGCGTTGGCCCGACACGGCTCGTGGCCGGCGGGTTCGCGTCGCCAAGGTCGGTCCTCGCGATGGCGCTCTTCGCGTTCTTTCTCGCGGGAGTCCTCGGACTCGTCGTCGCCGCGAGAACATCGTGGTGGATTCTCCTCGTTGGCGCCGCATCGATCGCGGCCGGGTGGTTCTACACCGGTGGCAAGCATCCCTATGGGTACGCAGGCTATGGAGAGCTCTTCGTCTTTGTCTTCTTCGGGATGGTCTCGGTCGTCGGCTCCACCTACGTCAGCGCGGACAGCATTCCGTGGATCTCCTTCCTCGTCGCAGTACCGGTCGGCCTCCTTACTGTGGCGCTGCTCGTGATCAACAATCTGCGGGACATCCCAACGGACATGCAGTCGTCGAAAAGGACCCTCGCGGTGCGGATCGGTGACAAGAACACCAGAAGGCTCTATCTCGCCCTGATCGTGGTCTCGTTCGTGCTGGTCATCCCGATTGCCGTTGAGCGCCCAATCGCGCTGATCGCGTTTGTCGCACTGGCGGTCGCGCGACGCCCCGTGCGGGTCGTCCGAGCCGGCGCCGTCGGCCGAGACCTCATACCCGCGCTCGCGGCGACGGGGGCGTTGATGATGAGTTTCGGGTTATTGCTCGCGCTCGGAATGGCGCTCTAGCTCTTGGGTTCTTCCAGGAAATCTTCGACTACGCGGAGGAACTCCGCCGGGCGTTCGAAGCACAGGGCGTGTCCGACGTCGTCAAGGACAACGGCCCGCGCATTCTCGCCGATCTCGGTTGCCATCATCCTCGCCCGTGCGGCGTAGGAAGGGTCGCGCTCGCCCGCGAGGCACAGCACGGGCGCTTTGATCTCCCGGAGGCGGTGATGCAGCGGCCCCATCTCTCCCGCGCCGGCGACTCGCAGGGACTGCGCGAGCGCACGCGGTGAGTTCTGTAGGCGCGAGGCCCGGTCCTTCGCCCCTTCGTCGAGATCGCGAAAGAGCGGTTGCGCGAGCCAGATGTCAAGAAACTCCTCGATCGACAGTCCGGGTTCCGACCCGTCGCTCGGATCGAGACGCTCCGCAAGCGCGCGGTCCGATTCGCGCCGTGCCACTCTCTCGGCTCCATCGACAATTCCCGGTGATGCGCTGACGAGTACGAGCGCGTCAACGAGCTCGGGCTGATCGAGTGCGAGTGTCAGGGCAACTCGTCCACCGAGCGAGTACCCGATATAGACCGCCCTACCGCCCACCTCCCCGACGAGGCGCGCCGTCTCGGTGAGATCCGCCGGCACGAGGTCAGCGGATCTGCCATGCCCGGGGAGATCGACGGCGACGACGGAGTAGTTGCGGGCGATTCCCGGTGCGATCCGCGACCAGGACTGTGCGCTCTGGGTGAATCCATGGATGAGGACAATCCGCGGATTCTCCGGATCCCCCCACTCTAGCGTCGCGAGCCGTTCCCCGCCGGTGTCGCTTTCATCGATAGATTGCATTATCTATGACGCTATCGCCAACCTCAATTCAGGCGGAGTTCTCGTCCACCTTCGTCGACGAGTGGGTCCGCGCGGGCGTGCGCCATGCCGTCATCTCGCCGGGGTCGCGCTCGAGCGCGATTGCGATTGCGCTTCTCTCGGATCGCCGGATCGACGTCATCGTGCGACTCGATGAACGGTCCGCGGCGTTCTTCGCGCTAGGCATCGCTGTCGCGACGAAGACGCCGGTCATCATGCTCACCACGAGTGGCACCGCGGCCGCCGAGGTTCACGCGGCGGTGGTCGAGGCGGACCTTGCGCGGGTGCCACTGATCATTGTGACCGCCGACCGTCCGGTTGAGCTTCACGATGTTCACGCCCCCCAGACGATCGACCAGTCGCATCTGTTCGCAGGGTGCCTGCGGTATCACCTCGATTTGCCCGTGCCAACCGAGGAGACGCGCGCCCATTGGCGCTCGTTCGCCTCGAGGCTCGTCGCCGAATCGTCACACGGGGCGAAGGGTGCGGGGCCAGTGCAGGCGAATATTGCCTTTCGTGAACCGATCGTCGGTGGGGTGGGGGAGCTTCCGTCTGGTCGTCAGGACGGATCACCATGGCATCAGGTGGTCCGCGGTGACGAAATGTCCGCGGGGGTGCCTGCGCATGTCCTCGATCTGTTCGTCTCTACGCGCCGTGTTGTCGTGATCGTTGGCGGAGAGGCGCTCTCCGATCCGTCCCTCGTTCTCGAATACGCCCGCCATCGCGGCTGGCCCGTCCTCGGTGACGCGCGCGCGATTGGTAGGTCGCCGCATC
>DAIDIA010000231.1 GCA_027459565.1 Acidimicrobiaceae bacterium
GGCGCTCCGAAATTTCCCGCGAAGGCAAACTGCTCCTGGGGACTCAGGTTCTGCTCGCGAAAGAACAGGACCTTGTACTTGAGGATTGCCTCCTTCAGTGAGGCAATCACCTCAGCGCTCAATGGCTTCTTCGCATCCACGCCCTCCACGACTGCGCCAAAATGCGGCGTGATTGGAGCAAGAGCGACGCGAGTTGCAATCTCGACCGTGTTCGTCATACCTAGATCCCCCCGGATGCGGTACTTCAATTGCAAATGTTATCGAACGCATTCCCTGCGATTCACGACACCTTAACGCGCGCGCTCTGCGCGTTCCAAATCCTCGTCATATCAATCAGGAGACACATCGATGAGTTCGATGGGTAATGGTTAGGTCGTCGAACGTTCGGTGAGCCGCAGTGCGCGATCCCATCGGCACCGCCCGCAACGTTTTGGCGTCAACCTTTCCAGAGTGTTCGCGCGAGTCTCGTCCGGGTTCGCATCTCCGGTGCCGGCCGAGCATCTGCGAAGCCGCATCCGAGGAAGAACTCCGATTCATCCTTGTCGGCCGTGGTGAAGATCTCGTCGATGGCGAGATCTTCCGCGCACCTGTCCACGTATTTCAGGATCTGCCGTCCGATTCCCTGACGGCGACGTTGTGCATCGACGACAAGTGCTCCGATCTCGGCCAGTGATCCACGCGCGGACAGGACGCAGATGCCCACGAGCGACCCGGCGACTCTCGCGCGAACAACCACGACATCCGGTACCTCCCCAGCGGCGGACCCGGCAACGTCTTCTGGATCGCAACCTTGCTCGGTGAGGAAACGCCTGTCGCTGTCGTTCACAAACGACGACCTCGAGCATGTCACCTCACGTCCCCCGCGCCCGGAGGTGTGCGAACTCCCGAGAACGAACTCGTCGCGGATCTCCCAGATTCCGTGCGCGGTTGCGAGGTCGCGCTCGAGTATGGCCACCCGATCGAGCACGACCGGAAAGTCGAATGCCTCGAGCATCGAGAGAGCCGATGCAACCAGGTCTGCGCTGGCATGACTCTTCACGGTGACGTGTGGCACAAAACTCCGCTCGTCTTTCACGACGAACTCCCCAACCTCACATCGGGCCCGAAGCCTGTGGAGCGCGTCGAGCTCCCCGTGGACCGGCAGGTAGAGAACGCGCGCATCGGGTTGGAAGGTCGCGACACCTCGAAGCCAGAGGGACATCGGGGCGATGGTCGTCACCACCTCCTCGAGCGCACGACTGAGTTCGTCGGCACGTGCTTGCGCGACATTCGTCGGTGGAATGAGCGTGATATGCGGGGCGATGCGCTCGATCTCGCTCGACCGCAGGATCTGGCGAAGGACATCCACGGCGATC
Organism: Acidimicrobiaceae bacterium; assembly: GCA_027459565.1. GTDB lineage: Bacteria > Actinomycetota > Acidimicrobiia > Acidimicrobiales > Bog-793 > CAIVND01. The sequence continues at coordinate 1,356 of DAIDIA010000231.1, forward strand.
TGCGCGCGTCTGCGCAGGAGGTAGGCGACCAGGAGGCGTGTCCGGTCGGCCATCTCAGGTGTTCGTTACCGCTCCCGCAGCCTCGAGGCGCACTCTTGCGCGTGCAACCGCTGCCTCCGCGGAGTCCGGAGCCAAGAGCGCGACCATCGCGCCGGTGAGGCGCGTCGGAGACTCCTCGGCCCCCTCCTCGTTCACCACACCCGGTTTGGTCGCGGGTCCCTCGATCGCGAACCGCTCCTCGGCCAGCGAGAGTGCCTGCCGGGCGCGTTCGACATCGATCTCGCTGCCGAGTTCCGCGACCGTGGCGAGGATCGTCATCCCCTCGCCATCGAAATGGACGAATCCGCCGTGCACGGCGATCAACAGCGTCGAGGCATCTGCGTCACTGCCACCCTCGGAACCTGCGACGACCGAGAGCCGGGCGACGGTGATGTCAACGGCTCCGACGTAGTCCTCGTGGCGCGCCAGAAAGGCGATCTCCCCGCCATCGGTGCGCATCGAGACCTCGTCGACCTCTCCCGAGAACAGCACCCGCTCCGGGGTGACAACCTCGAGATGGAATGGTGTCGCCATGGTGTTCGCCTCTGTTCCTAAGCCTCGAGCGACTTCGCCTTGGCACGGACCTCGTCAACGCCGCCGACGTTCAGGAATGCCTGCTCGGGGACCTCGTCGAGATCACCGCCAATCAGGGCCTCGAAGCTGCGGATGGTCTCCTCGACCGGGACGTAGACGCCGGGCAGACCGGTGAACACCTCACCGACGAAGAACGGCTGGGAGAGGAACCGCTGGATCTTCCGGGCGCGCGAGACCGTCAGACGGTCCTCCTCCGAGAGCTCGTCGAGGCCGAGGATCGCGATGATGTCCTGGAGCTCCCGGTTGCGCTGCAAGATCAGCTTCACCTGCTGGGCACAGTTGTAGTGGCGCTCGCCGACCACCTCCGGGGCCAGGATGTTGCTCGTCGATGCGAGCGGGTCGACCGCGGGATAGATGCCGAGCGCGGCGATCTGACGCGAGAGTTCGGTCGTGGCATCGAGGTGGGTGAAGGTGGTGAACGGCGCGGGGTCGGTGTAGTCGTCCGCCGGGACATAGACGGCCTGGATCGAGGTGATCGAGTGACCCTTGGTCGAGGTGATCCGCTCCTGGAGCTGACCCATCTCGTCGGCGAGCGTCGGCTGGTATCCGACGGCGCTCGGCATGCGGCCGAGCAGAGTCGAGACCTCGGACCCCGCCTGCACGAACCGGAAGATGTTGTCGATGAACAACAAGACGTCCTGGTTCTTGACATCCCGGAAGTACTCCGCCATCGTCAGCGCCGAGAGCGCGACGCGAAGGCGGACGCCAGGGGGCTCATCCATCTGTCCGTAGACGAGCGCCGCCTTGTCGATGACACCGGACTCCTGCATCTCGAGCCAGAGGTCGGTGCCCTCTCGGGTGCGCTCACCAACACCTGCGAAGACCGAGACTCCTCCGTGCTGCTTTGCGACTCTGTTGATCATCTCGAGGATGAGAACCGTCTTGCCGACGCCCGCGCCGCCGAAGAGTCCGATCTTTCCACCCTTCACGTAGGGCTCGAGGAGGTCGATGACCTTGATGCCCGTCTCGAACATGGTGCGCGACGGCTCCAGGTCGGCGAAGTCCGGCGCCTCGCGGTGAATCTCCCAGTAGTCATCGGGGGTTCCGATCGTGTCGGTGTCAAGCGGTTTGCCCGAGACGTTGAACACGTGACCGAGCACCGCGTCGCCGACGGGCACGGTGATGCCGCGTCCGGTGTTGCGCACCGTTGCGCCGCGTTCGAGTCCGTCGGTTGCGCGGAGGCAGATGCACCGCACTCGCCCGTCGCCGAGCTGCTGGGCGACCTCGGCGATGATGATCGAGGCCTCGCCGTTGAAGTTCAGCTCGATCTCGAGCGCCGTGTTGATCTCCGGCAGCGCGTGTGGCGGGAACTCGACGTCGACGACTGGGCCGGAGATGACGATGACCCGTCCACTCTCCAGGGTCGTTTTGGCGTTCGTCTCAGTACTCATGCAATTTGCTCCTCGTTATCGTCACGTAACAACTCTTCGCTGACGGGTTTGCCGGCAGTCCGCAATGCCTCTGCACCACTGACGATCTCCATGATCTCTGTGGTGATCGAATCCTGACGTGCTCGGTTCATGATCCGACTCAGCGTCGTGATCAGCTCCTCTGCGTTCTCCGTCGCCGCGGCCATCGCGCGCTGGCGCGCGGTGTGCTCGGATGCCGAGGCCTCGAGCAGAGCCTGATAGAGGAAGACCTCCGCGTACTGGGGGACCAACAGCTCGAGCAGCTCCTCGGAAGAGGGCTCGAAATCATAGAAACCGTCGGCGTGCGACGGCTCCTCGATCGCGTCGTCCTGACCCTCGACAACGAGCGGGAGGATCTGGCGGCGCTCGACGACCTGGGTTCCCGTCGAGACGAACCGCGTCGAGATCAGCTCGACGAGATCGACCTCCCCGGCGAGGAACGGCCGGATCACCTCGGCCGCGACCTTGCGCGCGTCCTCGAAGCTCGGACGGTCAGACATCCCCGTGAACGCGTGGTCGACCGCCCTGTTGCGGTAGCGGAAGAAACCGATCGCCTTCTTGCCGACGCAGACGATCTTGTAAGACCTGCCGTTCGCCTCCTCGGCCAACATCAACCGTTCGGCGAATCTCAGCACCGAGGAGTTGTACGCCCCGCAGAGTCCGCGGTCGCCGACGATCGCCACGAGGAGCGACCGGTCGACGTTCTCGGGTACGCCGAGAATGCGCGATGCGTGCGTCGCATCCTCCGCGGACATGGCGAGAACGCGCTCCACGGCATGCACGTAGGGCCGCGTTCCGACGAGGCGCGCGCGTGCACGACCCATCTGGGACGCGGCAATCAGTTCCATTGCGCGCGTGATCTTCTTCGTTGCCTCGACGCTCTTGATGCGTCGACGGAGCAGGCGCTCCTGACCACCTGCCATCGATCAGACCGTC
>DAIDIA010000232.1 GCA_027459565.1 Acidimicrobiaceae bacterium
AATCCGGGGAGCGAGGCCTGCCGGGTGAGGCGCCGGAGCGTCTCCTCTTCGGCGCGCTTGAGGTCCTCCTCGCCGACCTCGACGATGAGCTTGACTTTGTTGCCTTCGAGAGATTCAAGAGTTGTTTGCATACAGGCCCGAGAGTCTACCGGTGCAAAAGACCGGCCCCCGACAGCGCATACTGCGCAATGCAGACACGCCGGTACGCCGAGAACTCGGTCGCGAGGGTGACCCACGCCGTCGCCCGACGGCCGTCCGGTTCGGGATTTGCGACGCAGTCGCCGTGTAGGGCGAGATCGAACTCCGCTACGTTATGGGGGTACGGGTTGTGGCGCAGCTTGGTAGCGCACCTGCTTTGGGAGCAGGGGGCCCCGGGTTCAAATCCCGGCAACCCGACCACCGATGAACTCTCCCAGTGAGTGCAGCTGATCTGTCAGACGATCCGATATTGTTGACGAAACGTCTTCCAATCAGGGAGTTCGTTCGTTTTGCGGGTGTAGCTTAATGGTAAAGTCCCAGCCTTCCAAGCTGGTAATGCGGGTTCGATTCCCGTCACCCGCTCCAGGGGTCAACGACAAAACTCTTTGGCCTTTAACGACAGAACTCCGTGGCGATGTCCCATCCTCGCACGACGGTGTGTCACTCATTCAACTGCAGGCGAGGACGCAGTGCGCGGTCATTTTCCGTGTCGATGGGGTGTCGCTGGCAGTGCCGAACCCAGCGACGGTCGATCAGGTTGTTGGAAGATACTCGGTGAGACTCGTTCGTCGACGTCGTGCGCGCCGTGCCACCTCTTTGGTCTGTCCCTCGGCGACGAGCCCGCGATAGGCAGCGAGCTTTCGGACGTTTGCGGCCATCACCAACAGCGCACAGAAGAGGCTCTGCGCGGGAAGTCCCCGGACGCGCCGTCGCCCCGGAGCGGCAAGCGCCTCGTGGGCGGGGTCCTTCAGGTAGCCGTTGGTGCCCTCGATCGTGTTCCGATAGGTGGCATAGGTGCGCTGCCAGGCGGGCGACCCATAGGGGAGATCCTGGCGGTGACGGGCTCCGACGTCCGGGGCGATCGTCACCGAGGACTGTGAACAGATCCGCGGCGGTGGATCCGGCGGGGTGACGGAAATCTTGCCGATGCCGGCTCTGAGCGAGGAGGGTCGCGCGTTACAACACAGCCGCGGAGAGTCGCCAAGTGCCGGGCAGCTGTAGCGCTCGTAGCCGTCTTTGTCGGGGCCCGCCTTTCGCGACAACCTATAGGGGGTGCGCGCCAAGATCCTGGCCTCGTAGGTTGCTTTGTCGATGCTCGCGCGGCGAAAGTCGCCACCCGCAGCGACCAACACCTCTGGCATCGAAGGACACGAGAAGGTGCCGTCGACGAGCACCGCACCACCCGAGCTCGCCTGCCTGCCGAGCTCGGCTCCTCTGTAGTCCATGACAAGCGAGTAACCAAGCGCGCGCACCGGCAGGTGGAAGCGCTCGGGGAGGCCCTGGGTGTAGCCGCGGTCGACGCCGAGGAATCCCGCCGGAAAGCCGGACGCGCGCACCCGGGTAAGGAGGCGCACCGATGAGCCGGAAGGGTCCTCGCCCGGCCGGCCACAGACCAGCCCGAGGACGAGGTTCGGATGGGTGGCAACCGCCCCCGGTGGTCGTCCCATCGTTGCGAGCGTCGCCTCGAGAGCCCAGGCGACCTTGCGAAAGGTCTTCCCATCCGGTCCAGGCGTGTCACGATGATCGCCCTCTCGCACATACCAGCCACCGTCACCGTCCCATGCCTCTCTCTTGGTCCGGAGCGAGGGCCCGCGCGAAAAGAGCGGCACCGGGGTCGCGTCGAGTCCGACCGAGCCGTCAAAACTCAAAAGCTCTGTGCTCGAACAGCAGCGAACCGAAGCGAGGATCAGCCTCGCGACCACAGATTCCAGGCGCTCGCGACCCACCAGTTGTTTTGGAGCTGCCGCCTGTTTCGAGCCCAACACCGAGGTGACCCGGTGAAAGAGGTAGCGGACGGAGCGGTAACGAGCGAGGAGCTCTGCGCGCGAGGACGCCTCGCGATTCACACCGAGCGCGAGGCGATGCGACGAAGAGAGCTCGCGATAGAGAAGCCTCGTCGCGCTAAGCAGGTGCAGCGGTCGGTCATCGAGTGCCAAGAGCAAGAGCGCGACGAGGAGTGCCCGGACAAAGAGCTGACGTTTGCGACCAGTCGATGTCGACAGCAGAGACTCGAGTTCGCCAGCGACACCGGAGTCGTCGATGAGCGAGGTCGCGAACGCGAACATCTCGTCGGTCACCAGAGCACTCCTCGCCGGGATCTGCCGACCATCCATTTGATCGTTCATTTGGTGCCTGTCTGTTCGCGCAGTCGTTTGCGCAGCCCTGCTTTGGACTGTGGCCCATGAGGGACGTGACGCGCATAACGCAAGAGCGATTCGACCTCGGTGATTCCCACCTCTTTGCACAACACGTCGAGCGGGGTGTCAAGAGCGAGCCGGTCGCAGATGAAGCTCGAGCGTCCCCGTGCGACCGAGCACCGCAAACTGGACGGATCGCGCACGAGATGCGCTCCAAAGTCCGAGATGAAGTTCGGATAGCTCCGGTCCGCTGGACCTGGACGAAAGAGAAAGTCATCGCGAACCAACGAGGCGAGATCGACCAAGAGTGCTGCATAGGGAGTCAAGACGGTGATCGTGCGCGGTCTTTGGCCCTTGACCATGAGCCGCACCGTGTTGGACCTGTCCGTCGAAAGGGAGACATCACGTCCTGTTGTCGCGATGATCTCGGCGGCGCGAAGCCCCGCCCCGATCGACAACGTCAAGAGCGAGAGCGCTGAGTGACGTCTCCACAAAAGACGCTGGGCCCGGGCGATCGAGAACAGCTCCGCGCGTTCATCTTCTGCATAAGGGGCAGGGGCGCGTGAACCGGAATAGGCAAGTGCGGGTGCGCTGGCGTCTCGGTTCGATTGGCGCAAAACCGAACGATAGGTGCCTTTCGTGGACGGGGCACGCCCCAAAAGACCAACCGCGAGGAACGCCTCGATCGCCCACGGGGCGCGTAGGTCCCTTTCGAGGCCCTGCTGGACGAGAAAGCCTTCGAGGCGCGCGACCACGCAGTCTGTCCGCGAACGGGCTTCCCGGCTCATGATTGAATAGTATTCTTATCAAGTCATAACATCGGGGATGCTTAAGGGAATGAGCACAGACGACCGCCGACGCCAGATCCTCGCCGAGATCAGGGCACTTGGACCGGTGCTGCCCGGATCGCTCGTGGAACGCTCGACCCGTTGCCAGCGAGCGGGCTGTCACTGCCACGCGAACCCACCGCAGTTACACGGTCCCTATGCCACCTGGATGCATCAAGAGCGTGGACGCCAAGTCACCAAGACCCTGACCCATGAACAGGCCGAACGGCTCCGTCCGCTCATCGCTGCAGACCGTCGACTTCGAGAGCTCATCAGAGAACTCGAAGACCTGACCGTCAAGGAACTCACCGCCAAGGACGAACCTGTGCCAAAAGGTGGGAAGAAGACGCGCTTGACACGGGAATGACGAACTCGAAGTGACGAACAAACATCTGGTCAAGTGCGTTTTGTCGCTAACCCACTTGACTGGCCTCAAATCCGGGGGCGAGCCTTTCGAGGTTCGCGAGCCGTGCGCTTCGATAGAAACCCACGGCTCGCGAGAGCCTCTTCGATAGGTCCTGCCGGTCGGCTGTCGTCCACTCAATGACCGCGGACGCCGACTCCGGAGACCAGATTGAAGGCGGTCCTCAATGAGACGACTCCGATCGCCGAGGACCTTCTAGCCGATAGAGAACGTATTGGTGTTGGTGATCCTGTTCCAGCTCGTCGACGGACCACCGGAGCTCTGGCCACTCGGACTCGGCAACACAAGCTGGTACGAACCGTATTCAAGGCTGACCGTCACCTGCGGCACCGAGGTCGCGGCGCCATCATTGCTCGTCGATACGGACTGAACCGCAACCAATCCGAGATTCAATGTCTCGACCGGATTCGTCGAATTCGCTCCATACAGGACGATCGAAGCTGACGGCAACGCAGCGCCCGAATTGGCAGACGCCATGAGCGCCAGCGATGCTGACCCGATCGGGAGCGTGAGGCTCGCGGGATTGAATGTCACCTTGCCTGCCCCGGCCCCACTCGACTGTGAACCGATATTGAGGACCTGCTCGATCGAACTGCTGAAACCGTAGATGTTCGTGGAATAGGACTTCCCTGTGTTTTGGGCAGTCGTGAAGGTAAGCGTTCCAACGACCTCGCTGCCGGGAACAGCGGGCGCCGACGATCCGGATCCCGAGGGGCCCGCAGGACCGGTTGGTCCGGCGGGACCAGCCGGACCAGTGGCGCCCGTAGCTCCGATGGGACCGGCGACTCCCTGCGGTCCGGCGGGACCAGTGTTGCCCTGCGGGCCCGTCGGGCCCTGGACATTCCACTGCACCGCGGTTTCATTGCTCCGACAGTCAGTCGTGGATGACACCAATCGAAGAAACCCGCTCGGGCTCTGACAGGCAATCAACACCGAGGTCGCCGGCGTAGAGGCGAAGGCAAGGGTGGCTCCTGCTGTTACGCCTCCAACGACTAAGGCTCCAACTCCCGTCGCGACGATGACGCGTGAAGGTCGTCGCCAAAGCAACTGCAGCATCTCTTTGACTTTCATTTTCTCTTCTCCTTTTTCAATCGCCAATTTGAATGACGCTACTCATGGGTCGTCGCAGGGACAATGAGCCAAAGGAGAATGTGGAGCGCTTTCGCATCCGCAAAGTGGCCATCGAGCGCAAGCTCTCCGGAGCACAACTGCATTGCAATGTCACCGCGACGGTCTGGCGACCATTCGAAATCGAGGGCGATGCCGGACGGACCATAGGAACCACGAGAGATGGGCAGGGAGTTCGGCCACGCAGATGACCCCTTCGCGCGCCTCCCATCTTCACCGGATTCGAGGCAGATCCGCTTCCGTGCATCGCGCGACCGTGCACCATCGACGGGTCCGAACAGGGCATCACTCCGACGCCGGTGTCGGGATGCAGACTCCAATCTGTCCGCGTCGTTTTAAAAGGTCGCCTTATTGGCTTCGCGCGCATTCAGGCTCTTCGAATTCGGATACGAGTGAGGTGTCTCGCGCCGCGGACCTTTCGGAGTTCCACTCCGCGGTCGCGAGGTTTGAAGAGGACAATGCTCCCCGATATTCAGGCGTCGCCCGCGCGATCCGATCTTGTTCGAGCACGCGACCGAGCCAGTCAGCGGCGCGCCGTGTGATCCTCGCATCAAGGTGATGACGGCGCGCCGACGCACCCAGCGCGAAATCAGCCGCGCCGAGGGAGTGCACGGGCAAGATCGCGGGCGAGATCCCCGACCGACGCGAGGCTGTCTCGATGATTCGCGCGGAGACAGCAGACCTGTACTTGCTAGTCTGACCCGGTGCGGATCTGGGACGTTGCCCCGAACCTTCTGTGCCGTCAGCATCTCCTCGGCGAACACCGCGAGCTGCACGGACTGTGGAACATCCTCACCGTGCACGGCGGCTCGGGAGGCTACTCCCGACATCCCGAAACACTCCGGTGGTACGGAAAAACCCGAGCACTGTTCGAACGCCACGAACTGCTGGTCGCGGAGATGGACCGTCGCGGCTACCAGCACCGCTCTCCTCTTGATGAGCGCCAGACCTCCGGTAGCTCCATTCAGGATGTCCTGGTTGACACCGTGGCGCGTCAGCTTGCCATCCTGGCGGACAAACCCTGCGAATGCCTCGTCGGAGGGCATCTGGCACAACCGACATCGACGGATTGATCGAAGCACAGATCAGGTGGCCGGATCCCGAGCTGCCCGAGCGGACTGGGTGACCATGAAGCGCCGCTTCACCCGAGGGTCGCTTTCGCATCGACCCCTGGCTTCGCGCCATGTCATGGGTCGGCGTTTCCGACGGGGGAACTTCCCTCCTCTCCTGCCTATGCTGGCGCGATGGCTGCCGCGCTCGAACTCCGGGGACTGACGCGGCGATTCGGAAGCCTCACCGCGCTCGACAACCTGACCTTCTCGGTCCCGTCCGGCCAGGTGGTCGGCTTCCTGGGTCCAAACGGTGCTGGCAAGACGACGACGATGCGCGCGGTGTTCGG
>DAIDIA010000233.1 GCA_027459565.1 Acidimicrobiaceae bacterium
AGCGGGCGCGCGCGGTCGAACCGGTCGAGCGGTCATCGCCGCGCGACGCGGAATCGCTCGGCACCCGCGCGACAGCGACGAGCTGCCATCCGAACGGGAACGAGGGGAGGTTGAACTTGAACAGGAGGCCAAAGGCGCTAAGCACCAGACGCGCGAGGGGCGAGAGGTCCTTGATCATCCCCACGCTGGCGTCGTCGATGAGGCGTCTGCCGCGCGCGATGACCGTCAGGCGATAGAGCGTGAAGAACGGGAAGCCCGCGCGTCTGACCCCAACGCACTCAAGGCCTGCGCTCGTGAGGGTTGCGCGCAGCCGTGCACGCGTGAAGTGTCGCCGATGCCCGATGTGCCGGTCGAATGCCGACCGTGGACCCGCCGGAACCGTGATGACGACCGGGGCTCCGGGCGCGAGCAGCGATCTTGCGTTCAAAAGGAAGGTCACCGGATCGTCGAGGTGTTCAAGGACCTCGGAGCAGACGCCGAAGGAGGCGAAGCGCGCGTACTCGAGGAACTCGGGGCTCGGACTGAGGAGATCGACGCGGAGGAACCTCGCATCGGGAACGAGCGACCGGGCGCGGTCGATTCCCTCTCTGGCGATGTCGACGCCGAGGAGATCGACGTCGGGGAAGCGTCGATGGAGATCAAAGAGCAGATCACCCTCGCCGCATCCGATGTCGACGAGACGTCTTTCGATCCCAAGAGATTCGAGGATCCCCGCGACGATCTCGGCACGGTAGAGATCCGCGGGATTGCCGCGCGCCGCGTCGCCAAAGACCGCCCAGTGCTGCTCCCAGTCGTCCGGGAAGGTGCTCGAAGATGTCACACCACGCTCCTGTCGTCTTGCTCTTTCGGTTCGTCGGCCCGAGTGCGGGTCCGAGGCCTGAAACCCGATGGCGTCTCGCGCGGACGATTCACTGCGCGCGCACCGCGATCTCCGCGAGGGAGATCCCGACCTGATCGCCGATCGATGCCGCTCCGGCCGCGGGTACGCGCGCGACGAGATCGATGTCGTCTGAGTAGCGCACGAGCACGTAACGGTGCCCCGAGCGGAAGTACGCGTCGATCACCTCGGCGCGAAGCTCCCCCCCGGGACCAACGAGTACGCCATCGGGATGGACCGACCACAAAACCCGCGTACCGGTCTCCAGCGCGGGTCCCTCGAAGGCGAACTCACTCTCGCCGGTGCGGAGCAATCCCGGCGCGGCCACCGTCCCAATGAAGACATTTTCGATTCCCACGAGGCGGGCGACCATCGCGTTGACAGGCTGACGGTAGATCTCCTCCGCGGTGCCGCGCTGGATGAGATGTCCGTCCTCAATGACGAGCACCTCGTCCGCGAGCAGCGCGGCCTCGTCGAAATCGTGGGTGACGATCACACTCGCAAGTCCGGTCTCTTGCTGGAGCATGCGCATCTCGCGTTGCATCTCGCGACGCACGGCGCTGTCAAGCGCCGAGAACGGCTCGTCGAGAAGGAGCAGGTGGGGATCACGGCTGAGCGCTCGAGCGAGCGCAACCCGTTGGCGCTGACCACCCGACAGCTCCCCGACGCGTTGATCGACGAGCTCCGCGAGCCCAAGGCGTTCGATCCAGTACTGCGCAGTCGCTCGATGCGCGCCGACTCCGAAATTGACCTGGGGGGCGACCTGCAGATGCGGAAGCAGAGCGCTGTGCTGGGGCAGATACCCGATGCCGCGGTCACCGACCGGGAGGCTGCTGATCTGCTCGTCTCCGAGGCGCACCTCGCCGGTGTTTCGACCCAGCAGCCCCGCAAGCGCTCGGAGCGTCATCGACTTGCCAGAGCCCGACGGCCCAAGGATCGCGAGCCTTCTCGTATCGCCGAGGTAGGCGAGGTCGAGGACGAAATCGCCGGCACGGTGCGCGATCGCGAACTGCAATGGCCGGTCGTCGAAGATCTTCGCGACGCGTGCGCCCTCGACGGGATGGTATCGATGTCTGCGGGGGCGCAGGGGAACGCGCGAGGCAACCACGACGACGATGGCAACCGCGAGGGCGAACGCGGTCGGCGCGACAGTGACGGCGAGTCCGGTTCCCGAGAACTGGAGATAGGTGAATATCGGAAGCGAGTAGGGGTGGTACGCGAGGATGACGGTCGCGCCATACTCCCCGAACGCGCGCAACCATGCGAGGAGGAGACCCGCATAGATGCCATCCCTCGCCACCGGAACCGCGACGCGGAGGAAGAGTCCGAATTCGCGATGCCCGAGCGTCGCCGCGGCATCGAACAGGTCGTCTCCGATCGTCGCGAACGTCGCGCGCACCACCACGATGAGAAAGGGAGCGGCGACGAAGGTCTGCGCAAGCACGACGCCGATCAGCGACTCCGTGAGCGCCCCATGGAAGAACCTCCCGATCGGTGTGTAGGGGCCGACGAGCACGATCAAGAGCATTCCGCTCATCAGCGGAGGGATTGCGAGTGGGAGCTGCACGAGGAGTCCAATCAACGTCGAAAGACGCGACCGGAAGCGAACCAGGCAGTACGCAAGCGGTATGCCCAAAACAGCGATGATCGCGGTCGATGCCGTCGCGGAGACCGCGGATACTCCGAGAGCACCGAAGAGTCCCGGACTCGAGAAACCGGTCTGTCGTTCGCCGATGATGCGAATCGCAAAGGCAACGATGGGCGCGATCAGGTAGATCCCGAGCAATGCGCCGAGGATGACGAGCACCGGCCGCTGGCGCGCGCCGGTCGGCTGGCTCATCTCGTGGGCCGCGCGTTCGCGCGCGACGTTCGCAAAATGCCGGGGCTAATCGAGGAGGACAACCAGGACCTCGTCACCGCTTTCAACTCCGGGGCCCTCGTCAAGTCGGGCAAATGCGTTTGTCCCAGCGCTGTTTGCCAGCTGATGCGAGCCCTGCGCACCCGTACTTCGGACATGGATGCGCCCATCGTCACCAAAGCGCGCGACGACGCGCGGGAAGTTGATGCGTTCGTCACCCGGCCGGCGCCGAAGCGGCGCGTCGGCGATCGCGCGGATCAGTTCGCGGTCGAGTACCTCGTGACCCATCATCTTGAGAATCGCGGGACGCGCGATGAGTTCGAAGCTCACCATCGAGGAGACGGGGTTGCCGGGAAGTCCAAAGACCGGCACCTCCCGGTCGCCATGCCGGAGCCGTCCGAACGCGAATGGCTTCGCCGGCTGGATCGCGATCTGCATCCACTGCATCTCCCCAAGG
>DAIDIA010000234.1 GCA_027459565.1 Acidimicrobiaceae bacterium
GGGGCTTGCCGTGTTCGCGTCGGCGTCGCGCGGGCTCTCATCGTCGCGAGCACCCAATGGCGAAGAGAGCGCGAGAATCCTCTCGAGTCCAACCGCGCTGCGCTCTCGCCGCTCGATGGAGTCGGGTTCGACCTCGGTCAATTTCGCCATCACCGGCGGGAGGGCCGAATCGGAAGACGCGCGGTCCTCCCCTACGAGGTCATCGATGAATCGCGATGCGAGGGCGGTCGGTCGAAGCGCCTTTGCGGATTCAAAGTCGACCCCGGCAACCGATTCACGGATCTCGCTCTCTGCTTTGGCGCGGAATTCGCTGACGTGGCGCACCGTCGAACCCAGTCTCCGCGCAACTCCGGGGAACCGCTCGGGCCCAAGCACCAAGAACGCGATGACAACGACAACTGCAAGTTTTGCTGGATCAAGGATGCCCATCGATCTCGCCCTCCGATTGTGATGTTCTGGCCAGCGTCTCTGACCCATTCCGCGACGACACGCGCACGCTTCATCGTTGGTCAGGAGGGGTCGCGATCGTCCTGTGCGACACCAACAGATGAAACCGGACGCGACTTTCGCCGTTCTCATGATGTACTTCGGACCAGCGGGCAGATCTGGATGTCATCGCAGACGGAGCTCTCCGGTTGAGGTCACCGAGTTCTGACGACCGTTCGAGAGTCGTCACTTCGATCCGCGCGGACGCGCGAAAGGCGCCCGCGCGATCCCACAGACGACTGCATCGACACGAAACAAGACGCAACCCTCAACGCTGACGAAACGAATTACATCCAGAACGATCTTGGCTCCGTAGAAACAGACATGGATGCAAACATCTCAGAGAGCGCCCGACGGCGACTCCGCTTTCTCGGCGCACTGGCCCTGGTGGCCACGGGCGCACTCCATCTCGACCTCTACCTCACCGGATATCGCGAGATCAAGACGATCGGACCGCTCTTCCTCGTGCAGGCGACCTTCGCGATCGGCCTCGGGCTGTCGCTCTTGGTCCAAGACCGCCCTCTCGCCGCATTCGCCGGCGCCGGATTCTCCCTCGGAACGCTGGCTGGGTACCTACTCAGCCGCGCGACTGGACTCTTTGGGTTCCACGAGGTCTCGACGCTGGCGGGAGTCGTCGGCGAGATCGTCGAACTCCTTGCATTCGTACTCCTCGCCGAGGTCGCGATCAGCCACCGGAACACGCGGACTCGGTGCGCGGCATCGAGATTCAATGGCAAGGGTCCACTCGCGCAGTTCGTTATCGCCGCGATCGGCATCGTGATGGTGGCGTTGTCGGTCGCAGGCGCGCAGGCGGTCCCGCGGTCCGCTCCGAGCGCCGCGACCCGGACACCTAGTGTGAACACGCAGTCGATCACGATCACGAACTTCGCCTTCGTTCCCGAGAGGGTCACGGTGAGCCCCGGGGCGGAGATCGTTGTAATCAACAGGGACTCGGTCGCCCACTCGGTAACCGCAGTGACCGGTCAGGGAAATGTGCGCGCCTTCAACTCCGGGAACATCGACCCCGGTCAGCGCGCCATCATCCGGGCGCCGAGGACACCGGGCTCGTACTCCTACTTCTGCGACATCCACAACTTCATGACGGGGGTGATCATCGTAAAGCCATAACCCCCCGAGGATCTCAATACCCGAACTGCACCGAACATTTCACGACCACCGATATCAGGAACACCGTTAATCACAAAGGAGAGAACAATGGCATTAGACGAACATCGCCTCGATGAACTCCTCGAGGAGTCACGCGATACCCACGCGGACGCAATGCGCTCGACCACCGACCTCCTCGATGAGTTCGTCGAGACGGGACTCGAGCGTAAGGCGACCGACGGGGCATCCCAGGACGAGCACCTTGCCTTTGCCGAACGGCGCACGGCGAACCTTCGGCGCAACCTCGCCGGAGCCGGCGCGGCAGCGGGAATTGGCGCGGCAATGCTCGCGCTGAGCGAGACGGCAAGCTTCGCCTCGACCGCGACGGACATCCAGATCCTCCAGACGAATCAGTCGATCGAGAATCTTGCGATTGCCACCTACACGATTGCACTCAAGTTGCCGTTCATCGGCGGCCCATCGGCGAATGGAGTCGTTCGGGCATTTGTCAAAGAGACCCTTGCGCAGCACAAGGAGCACGAAGCGGCGTTTACCGCAGCCACGCGGAGGCTCGGAGGAACACCACAGACGAAGCCGGACCCCGTGCTGTTGCAGGTCGTCAAGAGGGCAGAGCCGACACTGAAGAGCGCGGCAGCGGTTGTCTCGCTTGCGCTCGAGCTCGAGGACGGCGCAGCGCAGACCTACGTGGCGACTACCGGAGCGCTCGGGAACGTCAACGCGCGCAAGGTCACGGCAAGCATCATGGGCGTCGAGGCACAACATGTTGCGATCCTCCGCGCCGTCCAGGCGCTTCTCGGTGCCGGCGATGGAGCGCTCGTCGCACTTCCCCCGTCACCGTTGTCCGCGCTTCCGGCTGTCGCGGGAAGCGTCGGCTTCCCCGCGGCCTTTTATCCAACATCGGGCGCCCGCCCCAAGACTGAAGGAGCAATGCGATGAGAAAATTCCACGACGATGCGAGGGAGATGCAGATCTCAGAGGCAGAGCTCGCCTCGCTCACGGCCGAGCTCGACGAGGCTCACCACGAAACCCTGTCGCACATGGTCGATTCGGGCACCTCTTGGAATCTGTCCATGGAGGGGCCACCGGCACGCGAGGGGTTCTCGAGGCGGAGCTTCCTCACCCGGAGCTCGCTCTTTGCGGCAGGCGGCCTGCTCGTGGCGACAACCGGAGCGGGAGCCTCCACACTTCCGCGCCTGACACGAACGGAGCCGCTCGACATTGGCGGCCACAGGGTGGCGCCGGCGCCGCTCGACGTCCGGGTCGCAGCGCTCGCGGCGAGTCTCGAGAACCTCGCGGTTTCCACCTACGGCTCTGCACTCACCGCGGCCAAGGCGGGGAAGCTTGGCACCGTTCCCTCTGCGGTTGCGACCTTCGTGGAGACCGCGATGGCACAGCACCAGGACCATGCCGCGGCGTGGAACGCGATCATCGTCTCCGCGGGATTCGACCGGGTCACCGCCCCGAATGCGCCGATCGGCGCCTCGGTTGCGCGGGCCTTCGCGAAGGTGACCGATGTTCCCGGAGTTGCACTCCTCGCGCTTTCGCTCGAAGAGGCCGCAGCTGCAACCTACCTCGAGGCGATCGGTGTGCTCGGAGCCCACCAGGCAATCGAGACCGCCGCGACGATTCAACCCGTTGAGATGCAGC